>NZ_JBFUFP010000777.1:0-2623 GCF_056403375.1 Rhizobacter sp. P2_H2 | reverse complement strand
CCTCTTCCAGCGTGGTGAATCTCAAAGCAGGACTCTGCCTCACCTCCAACGCCCGTTACTTCAATTTGCGCGCCCGATTCGATAAGGTACAACTCGGCCCAAGGCTCAATGATCAGTTCAGTGACAGCTGCGGTCGTATTGCAATAGATGACAGTCTGACGCATGGAACTTTGCACTTGTTCAGCCGGATTAAAATCTTGTCACACCCCATTCGAGGCCGCTCCTTATTCCATCCCTCTAAGCCAATTTCGTATCCACGGATGCTTGGCCAAATCGGGAGCCGTCTCTACCAAGACTGACATGAAGGCGTCTCTAGCTGCCAATAGCATGTCCGCCAGTTCATCACCAGGAATATCCTCAGTCGTAGGATTGGGCTGCCAGTCGGTCTGACTCGCACATGTCGCAATATATCCGCGGCCCAACGGTTCCAGCGAGATGGAGCGCTCGACGCCTTGCTCATAAAAATCAACAGTCGTCGCCATATTCTGATTGACAGCGTGAAGCGCAGATGGCAATTGCTCCAGGAAAACCGGCAAGTCGGTTCCCACGTCCACTGGCCAACGCTGCTGGCCAAAGCCAGACAGCACGAATTCACTCTGAGACTCCGTCGCGCGACAAACATCTATCAGGATTGATCGAACATCGTCTTCGTTCGAGTTGTAGGAACGGGTTGCGAAATCGCGCGCTGCCTTGAGACGCAGTTCAATGTGCACAACAGAACTCCCATCGCTCAAAGTGACTCCCATGAGTTCCGCCGCGCCTGCACGAACCTCAGACCCGACACGCTACCTAACAAGATCGTAGGCTTGGGGAGACTTCGGCGTAGCGGACAATCTGATACCGGCATCGAGCATGGAAACCGCCTCTGGTCCGACATAAAACGATTTAATCTTCTCAAATTGCTTTCGAATGTTTTTCGCAAAAATGGCGTATAGCTCGTCAGATTGTGCGCCATTTCCGACGGTTCCGATCTGCCCGGCAATTAATTGATACTCGCCGTGCCTGCCCCCTGTTTGCAATGCAATGGTTTGCGGATTATTGACTTGATCCACTGCGTACATCTGACCACCGGCCCGCTGAGATACAACTCGCAGATTGACTGAGACGCCACGATCGACAATGAGGTATGTCTCAAATGGGATCAACCCATCAACGTCGGCCAGCATCACTACTTTTGGCTCAGCGAACAATCCACCCTGAACAAAATCGACTGGTCGAACTGCTGCGATCTGCCGAGCAACAGCGACGAAGTCAGCATGAGTTGCAAAAAAAGGGGTCAGCTTTCTGCTCATATTGGATCTCGCGGTTTAGGAATCGTCAAAACATGCTCTCCTGTTTGTGCCCTGATTCTGTTCGCGTTGGTTGCTTCTCGAGTAGTGAGTGTGACACCGTCAGCTCGCGTATCTACCGTATTCAGCCGAAGGGTTTTGCCATCTTTAACCGCCGTAATGTCAGGATAAGACGAACCTCGACGCGCTCCACCAGGTCCAGGAAGATACTCCTCCGGACCGCGTCCGCCGCCGCCCGTGATCTTCCAGCCKCGTCGTTCCATTTCGGTTGCAACTTCACCGACATGCGCACGAGTAGCTTCGTTGCCGAGGCGTCCGCCCAATCCACTTCCAAACTCCACCTTACACGCGTTATGCACCCAGGCACCAAGTCGGCCAACGAAGTATGTATGAAACTCTGCCACCTCGAAGTTGTACGTGTCATGCCGTGAGGCGTCCTTCTCCACGTGTCCGACGGTCAGAGCACCTGAGCCCAAGCGCTCGATCCGATCACCAGCGACTAGCTCTCCGGCAGAAACCCATCCGCGGCCTTGAACCTGGAACGGATGCTCAGGCGTAACACCAATGGTTTCCTCTTCCCCCGATTCACTCACATAGGTGACTTGCAGCACTGCCTGGTCTTGATGGTGGAACAAGCCCACGACAGGTTGCCACCGCGTGACACCTGTGATTTCATCGCGCGCCGCCACGAGATCGCCGACCCTGATCCGTTCGATCGGTTTGAGTCCTTCTGATGTGCTTACCAACGTCCCCGCGACGAAGCACAGCGCAAACATCTCGCGTTCTGCAGTGGCGGCGACAGCCCGCACGCCGTTGCCAAAACCCCCAGCAGCACGTCCTGCGAGAAGGCMCATGCCCACCTCGGCAACCAAACCAAAGGTCGGCGACTCGTATTTGCTGCGCAGTTTCTCTGAGGCAACCGGCATCCGATCAGGCTGCTGCACGCCCAACATACCGAGGACCTCGCCGGCCATGTTGTAGGCGGTCGCAATCGAGCTTGCAACGCTGACCAGCGGGTGCGCTTCCATACCCACGTTGTAGGCCGCCCGTCCGGTGTCCCTCGCCGCGCTCGCAAGGGTCGATGTACTGCTCGTCGTTCCACCTGCGGAATTGTTCGGCAACCTCGCATTCGCAAAGGCATCAGCAATGTAGGCCTTCAACTCCGAAGATCGCGGTTCAGGTGCATTGAGAATGATCGTCGTCATGAAATAGCCGCCCTTGAACGGCTCCCATGTCTTGCTCGGCTTGTCATCCGCCCATCCGCTCGGATCCGTCCTTGCCAGCGGATCGTTGCGCACGTAGCTGTAGCGGTTGTAGGCCTGCAGGTCCGACGG
>NZ_JBFUFP010000776.1:0-2624 GCF_056403375.1 Rhizobacter sp. P2_H2 | reverse complement strand
ATCTACACAACTATATTCGTCGGCAGCGTCAGATGTGTATAAGAGACCGGAGCAGCACCTATGGCGGCAAGCTGCTGCTGACCGGCGGCGTCAGCAGCATCGACGGCGCGGCCGGCGGCGGCCTGACACCCTGGGCCGTGACCGGCGGCTACGGCACGACCCGCGAGTTCGGCGGCTCGGCCTTCGCGACCCGCGTGAAGACGCAGGACTACGGCCTGAGCGGCTACGGCGCCGCCGTGGCCTGGGACGATCGCGTCGAGTTCTCGCTCGCCCACCAGGACTTCGACACCGGCCCGGTCGGCGGTGCACTGGCCGGCGTGCTGGGCGATCCGTCGTTCAACGACCTGCGGCTGAAGCAGGACATCGTCGGCCTGAAAGTGCGCGTGGCCGGCGATGCGGTGCTCGACAGCGACAGCTGGATGCCGCAGCTCGCCGTCGGCCTGCAGTACAAGAAGGCCCATTCCGGGCCGCTGGCCGACGTGCTCACCGCGTTCGGCGCCAAGGACAGCGGCACCGATGTCTACCTCAGCGCGACCAAGCTGTTCCTCGCGCAGGGCGTGCTCGCCAACCTGACGCTGCGCGCCACCAAGGCCAACCAGAACGGCCTGCTCGGCTTCGGCGCGACCGACCACGACAGCTACCGGCTGCAGCCCGAGTTCTCGCTGGCGTACCTGTTCAGCAGGAACATCGCGGCCGGCATCGAATACCGATCGAAGCCCGACAACTTGCGCGACAACGCCGCACTCGGCGCCGGCGCGCTGAAGGAGGACGACTGGGCCGATGTGTTCATCGCGTGGGCGCCGTGCAAGAACTTCTCGCTGACCGCCGCGTACGTCGACCTCGGCAAGATCGTGCCGGGCGTCGTGACGCGCCGGCAGAGCGGCGCGTATGTATCGGCGCAGATCGCGTTCTGATCCCTGCCAGGAGACCCACGATGACCCGCATCCTTTCCACGCTGGCCCGTGCGCTGCTGCTCGGCGCGGCGCTCGCGGCCGGCGGCGCCCACGCCCAGACCGCCACCACCCCACCCGCCGACGACGCGCTCTACCAGCAGCTCGGCGCGCAGCCCGGCCTCGTGAAGCTGGTCGACGACTTCATGGTCCGGCTGCTGGCCGACCCGCGGATGAACCCCTTCTTCAAGGATGTCGACCAGGCCCACGTGAAGGCCGAGCTGGTCACGCAGTTCTGCGAGGTCGCCGGCGGCCCGTGCCGGCGCAAGGGCCCGGACATGAAGCAGGCGCACGCCGGCATGGACATCAACAAGAACAACTTCAACGCGCTGGTCGAGGTGCTGCAGCAGGCGATGCAGGCGCAAGGCATCGCGTTCACCACGCAGAACAAGCTGCTCGCCAACCTGGCGCCGATGCACCGCGACATCATCAACACACCCTGAACCCCACCACCCATGACCACGACACTGCAGCACACCATGACCGCTTCCCACCCGACCCTGCGCGCCCTCGCGCTCGCCCTGACCACCCTCCTCGCGCTGGACGCGCAGGCCGCCAGCGTGCAGGTCCTCGTGACCGATGCCGACGGCAAGCCGGCCATCGACACCGTCGTGCTGATCGAGCCGGCGATCAAGCCGCTGCTGAAGCCGCCGGCGGCGCCGGTCGTGATCGCGCAGGAGAACCTGCGCTTCGCGCCCTTCCTGACGGTGGTGCCGGCCGGCACGACGCTGCGCTTCCTGAACCGCGACAGCTACGACCACCACGTGCGCTCGGTGCCGAGCGGGCCGCTGGGCAGCATGCCGGCGGTGAAGAGCTTCGAGATCCGGCTGGATGCCGCGGAGTCGGCGCCGGCGGCTGGTGGCCGCGTTTCCGAGTACGGCGACGACAGGCCCACCGCACCGCGCGGCAAGAAGACCGGCAGCTCGCAGGCCGACATCAAGGTCGAGACGGCCGGCCCGATCGGGCTGGGCTGCCACCTGCATGCGTCGATGCGCGGGCAGGTGTACGTGACCGACACGCCGTGGTTCGCGAAGACCGACGAGAACGGCATCGCCCGCATCGACAACGTGCCCGAGGGCGCGGCGCAACTCGTGCTGTGGCACCCCGACCAGCTGCAGGACCAGCCGGCACAGCCGGTGCAGGTGACGGCCGAGGCGCTGAAGGCCGGTGGCAAGCTCAACTTCGTGCCGCGCAAGCGGCGCGGCGCCTGACCGCCACCGACCTCACGACGCGGTGTCGGCGTGCCGCGTCGGCGGCAGCATCGCGGCGATCGACTCGCTGATGCCGGTGATGCCCTGGTTGTTCAGGCCGGCGTCTTTCATCACCGCGTCGATGATGGGCTTGGCGATCTGGTACTGCAGTGCCGAGTTGACGACCTGTTCAGGGAAGGTGGCGGTGCCAGTACCGGTACCACCGCCGCCGGCCTGAGCCGATCCTGCCGCGCCGCCCCCCTCGCCGCCCTGGCCCAGGCCGTTGACCTGGAAGATGCGGATCGACTCGATCTGCTCCATCGGCTTGACCGCCTGCGCAATGATGTGCGGCAGCTGCTGCAACAGCTGCATGCGCACCTGCAGGTCGATCTGGGCCGACGACAGCGTGTTCAGCGCGTCGTTCAACGCGCGCCGCCCCTCGGCCTCGGCCAGCGCCGCCGCCTGGCGCGCCGCGGCCTCGATG
>NZ_JBFUFP010000775.1:0-2631 GCF_056403375.1 Rhizobacter sp. P2_H2 | reverse complement strand
AGCGACCGGCTGACCTCGGCGGTGTACACGCAAACCGGCCAGCCGACGGAGACCGTGACGCTGGCCTACAGCCAGACCGGTGCAGGTTTCAGCTACGGCGCGGGCAAGCTGACGAGCAGCGGCTACCCGGGCGGCTCGGCGCAGTACGGCTACGACGACCAGGGCGAGGTGGTCAGCGACGTGCAGCGCGTCAATGCAAGCACCGGCAGCAACACCACGCAGCTGACGCACACGGTGGGCTACGGCTACACGCTGGGCAACCTGAGCGGCATCAGCTACCCGTCGAGCCGGCAGCTGGGCCTGACCTGGGTGGATGGCGAGGTCGCCGAGATCACGCTGGGCGGCACGCCGTTGATCCCGCAGATCGAGTGGACGCCGTTCGCCGGCACGGTCAAGCGCTGGGGCTGGGCGATGGCGAGCGGCACGAAGTCGAACGAGCGCTACTTCGACCTCGCGGGCCGGGCGATCCGGTACCCGCTGGGCGAGGCGCTGCGGGATGTGCGCTACGACGAGGCGAGCCGCATCGTGAGCTTCACGCACCTGAGTGCGGACGGCACGGCGCAGCCGGCGTTGGATCAGCAGTTCGGGTGGGATGAGAACAGCCGGCTCACCAGCATCACGACGAACGCGGCGAACTGGGGCATCAGCTACGACCCGAACGGCAACCGCACCGGCCTGAGCCTGAACGGCAGCCCGAGCACGTACAGCGTGGAGGCGACGAGCAACCGGACCACGAGCATCACGAACCCGGCGCGCAGCCTCGTGTTCGACAGTGCCGGCAACACGCTCAGCGACAGCGCGGCCGATGGCTCAGGCTACACGGCGAGGTACAACCTGCGCGGCCAGCTCGCGACGATCACCAAGGGCGGGGTGACGACGAGCTACACGTACAACGCTGCCGGACAGCGGGTGCGCAAGGTGAGCAGCACGGGGCCGCAGAGCACGGTGGTCTTCGTGTACGACCAGGCGGGCCACCTGCTGGGCGAGTACGACCAGAACGGAGCCCCATTGAGGGAATACGTGTGGCTGCGCGACACGCCGATGGCGATGTTCCCGCCGGATCCGGCSAACCCCTCAGGCGAGCCGCTGGTGTACTTCATCCACACCGATCACCTGAACACGCCGCGGGTGGTGGTGGACCGCCAGAACCGGGTGCGCTGGCGCTGGCTGGCGGAGCCCTTCGGGACGAGCGCGCCGGAGACCAACCCGAGCGGGCTGGGGGTCTTCGTGCAGAACCTGAGGTTCCCGGGGCAGTATGCGGATCAGGAGAGCGGGCTGTTCTACAACTACTTCCGGTACTACAACTCGGCGGGTGGGGGCTACACGCAGAGTGATCCGATCGGGTTGGCTGCTCGGAGTCTGACGACTTATGGGTATGTGGGGGGGAATCCATTGGCGCTTGTTGACCCGCGCGGCCTTCAAGCAGGCAGCATGGGGTTCCCAAATATTGAAGGGGAATTCAGACGCTATCAAGATGCCCTGATTAATGCGTACGCTGAAGTTGCGATCTTTGCGGCAACTGACGGGCTGATTGGGCTAGGGGTCGAGGCGCTGAATGCATTGCGTCTAGCAAAGGCAGCTGACCTTGCGCGCGACGCGGAAGGACTGAGAAGTATGAGGAAGTTCGCTACGTATGCRGGTGGACACGAGGCAGGTGAGGTTGTTGTTGGTACGTCAAGTAAGGCTCGCAGGATGTGCGCCGAAGATATGGTTGCTGAGCAACTTAGTCAAAATGCTTCAATGACAAAAGCATACGGATGGAGACGTAATCCGGAGACAGGCCTACTTGAGTGGACAGAAATCCCGGTATGTTACTCGTGCCAAGCGAAATATAGGCCATCCCAATTTCCTTCGGATGTAAAGGCTGAGCCAGGTGGGCCTTGGGGATGGTAGTTTGGGGATGCTATTCACGGAGATGGACATGAATGATGCTATCAAGAGGCGGATTTCGTCGGTGAGGTGGAGTGAATTTCCGCAGCCTTCATGGAACAAGTCAGGGAGTATTGAGTGTGCTCTCAATGATTTGGTTGATGGTCTTTCATCTGCATATGATGATTTAATGGGTTCTATTTGCAACAATCACGCTGGAACATATTATCCTGTGCTTCTGGGGGTGATTCCATTCCTTGCCGATGTGATAGTTTGTGGTGGCGAAAATTCGCAACGACTGGCCCTTTGTTTTGTTGATGATTTGTTTGCCTCCTTTCATCCGGAGGCGGGCTATGAAAAGATTTCTCTCGATGATAAGGGTATGCAAGACGTTGAGGTGGTGTTTTGCCGGTGGATTGGAGATCTAAGGCCTGAACTGGAGCGAATTTCAAGAGGTGGCGAGAGAAACTCTGTGCTGGCTGACAGCATTCTGGAGGTTATGAATTCAAGGAATTAGTCGGCCTTGCAAGATTCAAGGAACCCGCATGATTGCTGACGTTCCGGGGTAAGGGAGGGTACCGGATCCTCCAGGAAGCGTTGTCTGCGCAATTGATTTATTGGGGGATTTGACGAATGAGCACACCGGACTTATTCCGCGCCCGGCCGGACGAGATGGTCGRCGCGATTTGGAGGGATATCGCATCCAGATGACATCGATGTGCTCGTCGCGACGGCGAACTGCCACGACGCACTGTGTCTGAT
>NZ_JBFUFP010000774.1:0-2634 GCF_056403375.1 Rhizobacter sp. P2_H2 | reverse complement strand
GTTCAGTTCTCAAGGTGTCGCGAATTCTAGGAACTGGATTCATAACCAGTCAAGGATAAGGATGCCGTTCTTCATAACTAAAGAGAATGAAATACCGTGACCTGAGGGACTTCATGGCGGGCCTGGAACGGGCCGGCGAGCTCAAACGCATCGCCGAACCAGTCTCCGCGCGGCTGGAAATGACAGCGATCAGCGACTCCGTGCTGCGCGCCGGCGGTCCGGCGCTGTGGTTCGAGCGCCCCGCCGGTTACAAAATTTCGGCCTTGACGAACCTGTTCGGAACGCCTCGGCGGGTCGCCCAGGGCATGGGCGCCACCGAGGTGAGCGAGCTGCGCGACGTGGGTCGGGTGCTGGCCAGCCTGAAAGAACCTGAGCCGCCGAAGGGGCTGAAAGATGCCGGCCGTTTGTTACAAATGATCAAGGCGCTGTGGGACATGAAGCCGGCCGCGGTCCGGTCGGCGCCGTGCCAGCAGGAGGTGCTGCAAGGCAGCGAGGTCGATCTGGGCGAGTTGCCGGTGCAGACCTGCTGGCCCCTGGATGCGGGGCCCCTGATCACGTGGGGTCTGGTGATCACGCGCGGCCCGCAGGCCTCGCCGACGGCGCGGCGCCGCCAGAACCTGGGCATCTACCGCCAGCAGGTGATCGGCCGCAACGAGGTCATCATGCGCTGGCTGGCGCACCGGGGCGGGGCGCTGGACTTCCGCGATTTCGCGCTCGCCAACCCGGGCCAGCCGTTCCCGATCGCGGTGGCGCTCGGCGCCGATCCGGCGACCATCCTCGGCGCCGTGACGCCGGTGCCCGACAGCCTGTCCGAATACCAGTTCGCCGGGCTGTTGCGCGGCAGCCGCACCGAAGTGGTCGACACCGCGGTCGGCGAGCCGGGCTGGATGCTGCAGGCGCCGGCCGGTGCCGAGATCGTGCTGGAAGGCCACATCCCGGTCGTGCCGGCCGGCTTCATCGGGACCAGCGAGCACGGCGTGCCGTTGAAGGAGGTCGGCGGCTACCTGCATGCGCTCGAAGGGCCGTTCGGCGACCACACCGGCTATTACAACGAGCAGGACTGGTTCCCGGTGTTCCGCATCGACCGGCTGACGCGCCGGCGCGATCCGATCTACCACTCCACCTACACCGGCAAGCCGCCCGACGAGCCGGCCGTGCTGGGCGTGGCGCTGAACGAGGTGTTCGTGCCGATCCTGCAGAAGCAGTTTCCGGAGATCGTCGACTTCTACCTGCCGCCCGAAGGCTGCAGCTACCGGATGGCGATCGTCAGCATCCGCAAGAGCTATCCCGGCCATGCGAAGCGGCTGATGTTCGGCATCTGGAGCTTCCTGCGCCAGTTCATGTACACGAAGTTCATCGTCGTGACCGACGACGATGTCGACATCCGCAACTGGCAGGAGGTGATCTGGGCGATCACGACCCGCATGGACCCGGTGCGCGACACGACGCTGGTCGAGAACACGCCGATCGACTACCTCGATTTCGCGTCGCCGGTCAGCGGGCTGGGCGGCAAGATGGGGCTGGATGCCACCAACAAGTGGCCGGGCGAGACCGCGCGTGAATGGGGGCGCAGCATCCGCATGGACGCCGAGGTGGAGCAGAAGGTGGCGCAGATCGTCGCCGGCGTGATGAAACGCTGACCATTGCGAAATCGGCGCAGATTCCTCGAATGAGGCCTTGAATCGCCGCCGAGCGTCGTCTAAGTTTGGTGGGCCTGCATGCAGGCATCCTCACCGGCGCAGTCCCTGCGCACCAGGAGCCCTGGACCCACTTCCTCCGGAGCCCCGAGTTGGCAACGTCAGTTGCCCGCCCCTCCCACCGCAAGGTCGGGAGGGGTTTCGTCTTGTGGGGCAGTCAAGCGCGGACCAAGCTGCCGATCCACTCGTGCAGCGCGTTGCGCACATTCATGAAGCCGCGCGTCGTCGGCACCCATTCGAGCGACTTGGTGTCGACGCGCAGCGCCAGGCCCATCGGCGCCGGCTGGATCTTGACACTGCCGCGCGCTGCGTCCTCGAACATCGCGACCGCGCGCGGCATGTGCCAGCCGTGCGTCACCAGCACGATCTGCGTGATGCCGGCCGGCTTCAGCAGCGCGACAGTGCGGGCCGCGTTTTCGCGGGTGTCCTTCGACTGGTCCTCGACCCATTTCAGCGGGTGAGAGAAATCCTGTGCGGCGATGCGCGCCGCCGTCTGGGCTTCCGGCTGCCCGTCCGGCTGGGCCCAACCGAGACCACCGCTGAAGCCGACCGGCAGCCCGGTCTGGCGGCCCAGCCACACGCCATAACGCAGGCGTTCCAGCGATTGGGCGTTGAGGTTGGCCACGCCGTACTCAGGTGCCAGCGCCTCCTGCCCGCCGCCCAGCACGATGATCGCGACCGGCTGCTTCGCCTGCGCCGCCGTCCTCAGGTCGTTGATCTGCGCGGTGCTGAGTGCCGCCGGTGGCTTCAGCGCCACCTGAATCAGGAACTGCGCCGTTCCGTTGCAGGCGCTGAACCACAGCCCGAGCGTGGCCACCATGATCACCAACCAGCCGAGGCCGCGGCGCGGCAGGATCAGCCGGGCACCGATCAGCACCAACAGCAGCAGCGGCACCGGCGGCAGCACGAGTGCGCTGAGGATGGGCTAGGATGGGCT
>NZ_JBFUFP010000773.1:0-2639 GCF_056403375.1 Rhizobacter sp. P2_H2 | reverse complement strand
CCAGCACGTAGGTCACGAGCGTGGCCGTCAGCCCGAACAGCGGCGTGGTCGACAGGTAGACCCAGAGCTGCACGAAGTCAGCCATCGTGCGGCTCGCGCGGCGCCTGCGAATCCGGTGGCGACCGCAGCAACGCGCGCAGCACCAGGCCGGTGACCACCATGCCGCTCCAGGTCGACACGCACACCACGACCAGCAGCTGCCAGCCCCAGGCCGACACCAGGTCGAGGTGCGTGATCACGCCGACGCCGACCGGCACGAACAACAGCGACAGGTGCGTCAGCAGCAATTCGGCCGCGGCCTGCACCGGCGCACGCACGGCCTGCCAGTGCAGCAGGGCCAGCAGCAGCGCCAGGCCGATCACCGGGCCGGGGATCGGCAACGTCAACGCATGGGCGATGGCTTCGCCGGTGGCCTGCAGCAACAGCAGCCAGGCGAGGCCGCGCAAGGCGTTCATGGCTGCCTCCCGCGGCCGATCATCCACGCGGCGCTCAATCCGCTGAGCAGCGCGAGCGCGGCACACACGCCCATCACCTGCCGGAAGCCGGCCACGAAGGCGCCGCCGATCGCCTGCTGCAAGGCCGGCCTGAGCGCGGCGTCCAGCCCGTCGGGCAACGCGATGCCGGCGAGCCGGTCCTGCTGCTGCCGGATCGCATCGGCCACGCCGGCCGGCAGCGACAGCGCCTGCATCGACTCCGCGAGCTGGTGGTTGAAGCCGTGCGCCATCAGCACGCCGAAGCCGGCGATCGCCAGCAGGCCGGCCGCGCGCGACACCGCGTTGTTGACGCCCGAGGCCACGCCGGCCGCTTCGGCACCGACCGCATTCATCACGGTGGTCGTCAGCGGCGCGACCGTGATCGCCATGCCGAGGCCCAGCACGAAGGTGGCGGGGAAGAAGCCCGTCCAGTAGCCGCTGCCGACGCCCGGCACCATGAACAAGGCGAAGCCGGCGGCGGCCACCAGCGGGCCGACGATCAACGGCAGGCGCGGCCCGGTGCGGTCGACGATGTGCCCCGCGGCCCGCGACAGCGCGAACATGATCGCGATGAACGGCAGCATCGCGGCACCTGCGGCTGCGGCACCGTAGCCCTGCACCTGGATCAGGTTGAGCGGCAGGAAGTACAGCCCGCCGCCGAGCGCGGCATACAGCAGCAGCGTCAGCAGGTTGGCGCCGGCGAAGTCGCCGATGCGGAACAGGCGCAGCGGCACCATCGGTGCGGCGCTGCGGGCTTCGACAAGGAGGAATCCTGCGAGGCCGGCGATGCCGATCGCAAGCGCCGCGAGCACGTCGGCCGATCCCCAGCCGTGCAGCGGTGCCTGCACCAGCGCGAACACGATGCCGGCGAGGCCGAGCGTGACGAGCACGGCACCCGGCACGTCGATCGCCGAGGTGTCCGCGTTGTTGCGGCTCTCGGGCACGCGGGTGGCGCAGATCAGTAGCAGCACGGCACCGAGCGGCAGGTTCACGAGGAAGGCCCAGGTCCAGCGCCAGTGCTCGACCATCCAGCCGCCGAGCACCGGGCCGACGGCCGCGGCGACGCCGCTCAGCGCCGACCAGGTGCCGATCGCGCGCCCGCGCTCGGCCTGCGTGAAGTTGGCGCCGATCAGCGACAGGCTGCCCGGCACCAGCAGCGCCGCGCCGATGCCTTGCAGCGCGCGCGCCGCRATCAGCAGGTCGGCCGACGGCGACAGCGCGCAGGCCGCCGACGCGACGGTGAACAGCGCGACGCCCGCCATGAAGACGCGCCGCCGCCCGAGCCGGTCGCCGAGCGCGCCACCGGCCAGCAGCAGCGACGCGAGGAACAGCGCATAGGCCTCGACGATCCACTGCAGCTGCGCCGCGCTGGCGTTCAGCTCGCGCTGGATCGCGGGCAGCGCGACGTTGACGATGCTGCCGTCGATGAAGGCCATCCCCGAGCCGAGGATCGCGGCGGCCAGCGTCCAGCGCTGCCCGCTGGCCGGCGCGCCAGCGCACGGCGCACCATGCAGGATGGCGACCTTGTCGCAGGGGGTCTGGCCGGCGGGGTTCACGGGCTCGCCTGTGCCTGCCCGTCCAGTCTCACCAGCGTCCTGAGCGCCAGTTCCACGACCTCGCGCGTCGTCGCCGCGCCGGTGACGCGCAGCGCCTCCTGGAGGAGAGCGTCGTCGATCAGGATGCGAGTGCGCATGGCGTACCTCATGGTCTGTGCGCACGCATCCTATCCGGCTGGCCTCCACGCTGCCCGACAATCGCCCGCATGACGCCGATCCGCTGCTGCCTGCTTGCCCTCACCACCCTGCTCATCGCGACTGCGAGCGTCGCGCAGCCGGCCCCTCCCGTCGCGCCGAACCTCGTGCTGGTGCTGCAGGCCCCTGATCGCGCGTTCCCATTGGCCCTCGTGCGGGCCGGCACGTTCGCGCCGTTCGAGCTGACCGCGGAGTCACTGCAGCCGGGCCAGCGCGTACAGCTTCACCAGGCCGGTGCACGCATCCGCGAGGCGCGCGTCGATCGTTTGCAGATCGAAGAACGCCAAGGCTGTTCCGACGGCAGCCATGCGGTGCTGACGCCGCCATTGCCGGGCGCGAGCGACGCGACGGCGCTGGTGACGACGCGTGCGCTGAAGGACCTCGGCGTCGAGCGCGCAGCCGCCGCCACCGAGGC
>NZ_JBFUFP010000772.1:0-2641 GCF_056403375.1 Rhizobacter sp. P2_H2 | reverse complement strand
GGCAGGGTCGCTGCGGTCGACGACGCGGTTGGTCGCGCTGACCGACATCACGTCGCCGTTCGACGGGTTGATCGCCAGGTCGATGTCGCTGACGACGCGGCCGAAGGCACCCGCCTGCGTCACCGGGATCATCCGGCCGGTCGCATTCGGCAGCTGGCAGTTGTAGGCGGTGTGGGTGTGGCCGCTGACGACCAGGTCGACCGCGTTGTCGAGCTGGCGCACCACGTCGGCGATCGCCGAGCCGGCCAGGCCGCCGGCACAGCCGTTGATGTCGTTGCTGCCGACCTGCGAGCCGCCCTGGTGCACCAGCACGACGATCGCCTCGACGCCGCGCGCGCGCAATTGCGGCACCAGCGCGTTGACGGTGTCGGCCTCGTTGCGGAACTCCAGGCCCGCGACACCGCTGGGCGTGACGATGGTCGGCGTGTCGCGCAGCGTCATGCCGATGAAGGCGACGCGCACGCCGTCGAAGGTCTTGATGCCATAGGCCGGCAGCAGGGTCTTGCCGGTGGCGGTGACGTAGACGTTGGCCGACAGCCACTTGAACGTCGCACCCTCGAACGGCACGGGCGTGCCGACCTGCGCGCCGCGGCAGCTGTTGGGGTCGGCGGCGCCGCCGGGCAGCAGCGCGCAGCCGCCGCGCTGCAGGCGCAGCAGGTCGGGCGAGCCGTGGTCGAACTCATGGTTGCCGACCGCGTTGAACTCCAGGCCGATGCGGTTCATCGCCTCGACGGTGGGCTCGTCGTGGAACAGCGCCGACACCAGCGGCGAGGCGCCGACGATGTCGCCGGCACCGACCACCGCGTTCAGCGGGTTCTGCGCCTTCAGCCGCGCGACGAAGCCGGCCAGCATGTCGGCACCGCCCGCAGGCACCAGGCCGGCGCCGCTGGACGAACTCTGCGTGACCGGGCTGAAGTTGCCCGGCGACTGCAGGTTGCCGTGGAAATCGTTGAAACCGATGAGCTTGACGTGGACGGGCGCCGTGCCCTGCGTCGGGGCGATGGGCGCGCAGGCGCACAGTGCGACAGCGGCCGCGACGGCCAGCAGGCGAACGAGGAGCATGTGGATCCTTTCGACGGGGTGTCCGGAAGTAGACATCAGATCGGCCGCGTCACCTCGGCCAGCGCGGCCGGCAATGCGGCCCGCATCGCCTCGATGAAGCGGCGCAGGCGCGCCGGATGGAATCGCGACGGCGGGTAGATCAGGTGCACCGGTAGCGCCGCCGCACGCCACTGCGGCGCGAGCTGCACCAGCCGCCCGGCCGCGATCTCGTCGGCGAGCATCCAGGTCGACATCAGCCCGATGCCGATGCCGCGCACCGTGGCACTGCGCAGCGCATAGAAGCTGTCGGTGGTGAAGCGCGGGCGAAAGCTCACGCGGTGCGCCTCGCCGGTGTCGGCATGGCTCAGCAGCACCTCGGTGCGGTAGAAATTGCGGGCACTCAGCCAGGGCAGCCCGGCCAGCTCGCGCGCATGCACCGGCATCGCGCGCCCGGCCATCAGCGACGGAGCAGCCACCACGATGCGCGGCACCTCGGACAGCTTGATCGCGACCACCGACGGGTCGGTCACCTCGCCCACCTGGATCGCGCAGTCGATGCCCTCGCCGACGAAGTCCGGCGTGCTGTCCTGCGTGCGATCCTGYGTGCTGTCGTGCAGCAGCCACTCCACCGTCACCCGCGGGTGCGCGCGCATGTAGTCGGACAGCGGCCCGACCAGCAGCTGCTGGCCGAAGGCATGCGGTGCGATCACGCGCAGCAGGCCCTCGGGTTCGTCGTCGGCACCGCGCAGTTCGGACTCGAACGCCTTCCAGCTCGCGATCAGCTCCTTCGCGCCTTCGTAGCAGCGCTCGCCGTCGGCGGTCAGCGTCATCGCGTGGGTCGAACGCTGCAGCAGCCGCAGCCCGAGCGATCGCTCCAGCGCCTGCAGCCGCCGGCTCATGGTCGGCTGGGTCGCGCCCATCTGCAGCGCCGCGGCCGACAGGCTGCCCGCCTCGACGATGCGCACGAAGGTTTCCATCAGCTCGATGCGGTCGGCCGGCGCCGTGGCGTGGGGGGTGGCATTGCTCATGCGCCGAGCGTATAGCAATTCTGCAAGCCGTCGGGCTACCCAGACACGCCCGCCCTGGAGACACTGCAGGCCTTCGTTCCAGAACTCAGGGTTTACACGAGATGTCCACCATTCATTCCACGCATGCCACACCGGTCGCCCTGACGCCGACCGGCAACGTTCCGCTGCCGATGGTGCTGCTGCTGGCGACCGGCACCGGGCTCGGCGTGGCGTCGCTGTACTACAGCCAGCCGATGCTGGGCGTGCTCGGCGCCGAGATCGGCGCAGGCCAGGCGACAAGCAGCCAGGCGATCGGCTTCGTGCCGACGATGACGCAGCTGGGCTACGCGCTCGGCATYCTGYTGCTSGCGCCGCTMGGCGACCGCTWCGACCGSCGCCGCATCATCCTCGCGAAGGCCGCTGCGCTGTGMGTCGCGCTGCTGCTGGCCGGCGCGTCGCCGTCGGTGGGCGTGCTGCTGGTCGCGAGCCTCGCGATCGGGCTGGCCGCGACGATGGCGCAGGACATCGTGCCGGCCGCCGCCACGCTGGCCCCCGATGCGCACCGCGGCAAGGTGGTCGGCAGTGTGATGACG
>NZ_JBFUFP010000771.1:0-2643 GCF_056403375.1 Rhizobacter sp. P2_H2 | reverse complement strand
ATCTTGTGCAGCAGCGGCAGCGAGAAGGCGGCCGTCTTGCCGGTGCCGGTCTGCGCGGCGCCCATCACGTCACGGCCGGCCAGCACGATCGGGATCGCCTTGGCCTGGATCGGCGTGCACTGCGTGTAGCCGGACTCGGCGACGGCTTTTTGCAGCACGGGCGCCAGGCCGAGGGAAGCGAATTCCACCACGGGCGGGGGGACCGAAGCGTCGGTAGAGCCGGGGGAGGATTCGGTGACGGACATGTCCGTGGGGGAAGAGATCATCCCCGGATTATCCTCCGTGCCGTTCGGACCGCCTGCGTCCAATGGTTTTGGTGCCAGATCAGGGCGATTTCAGGGCTGATCAGCGGTTTCCCGATCGTAGACTGTCAGGCCCATCCACATCCCGCAACGCCGTCGGCTACCCGATGCCCGTTGTCCACCTCTCCACCGGCAAGACCTTCGAAACGCATGGCGGCGAGTCCGTGCTCGATGCCGGCCTCGTGTCGGGCGACACCTCGCTGCTGCATGCCGAGATGGAGTTGAGCGACGAAGAGCGCGCGGCCGGAAGCATCCTCACCTGCGTGCGCACCGCCACCAGCGACATCGCACTGGCGGTCGAAGACCTGGGCGATGTCCACCTCGCGGCAGCCCGCACCTGGCCGTGCCGGTTGCAGTCGATCCAGCGCGTGTCGCCCGACGTGGTGCGGGCGACATTGCGCCTGCCGCCTGCCAGCACCTTCACGTTCGTCGCCGGCCAGTACATCGACGTGATCGGCCACGGCGGCGTGCGGCGCAGCTACTCGCTCGCCTCGGCCCGGGCCGAGGCCATGCCGCTCGAACTGCACGTCCGCCAGGTCCCGGGCGGCGTGATGAGCGAGTACTGGTTCGGGCAGGCCTGCACCAACGACCTGCTGCGCCTGCATGGCCCGCTGGGCACCTTCTTCGTCCGCGAGACCGAGGGGATGCGCCTGGTCTTCCTGGCCACCGGCACCGGCATCGCACCGGTCAAGGCCATGCTCGAGCCCTGGGCGATGAACAATTTCATCCGCGACGCGCTGTCGGGCCGCGAGATCCGCGTCCATGGCGAAGGCACCAGCCGACGCAGCTACCTGTACGGCAGCGACGTCGCGGCCTGGCTGCTGCAGGCCTGCCTGTCGGGCCAGGACGGAGCCGCCTACAACCTGGGCGGCGACGAGCCGCTGAGCCATGCCGATGCCGCGGCGCGGGTCGGGTCGGCGCACGCACGACCCCGTCGCCGCAGATCCTGCTGCGCAGCCACCAGAAGGACGACGGCCGCAGCCACGACTTCTTCCCCGACCTCGGCCACACGGCGAAGGCGCTCGGCACCCGGGTGGTCATCGATGTGGAGACGGCGATCGAGCGGACCATGCGGTGGCATGCGGTGCGGCTGGCGGCCGCGCGGCGCCTGCGTGTGGAGGCCTGAGAGGCAGGTCCGCCCCGAGAACCCAGGCTGCCTGCTCAGCCTCCTGGTGAGAATGGCTCGGTTCAGGGCGGGTTCACCAGCAGCGAAAAGATCCCGCCGTTGTTCTCCATCCCGTCCAGCGAGGGCAGGGAGTCCCCTGCCACGATGACCGGAACCCGCTCGTCGAGCAGGTCCCGCGGAGGCGGACATCCGTTCGTGGCGTAGAGCGCGTTGGAACACCAGACCCAGGGCCGCAGCGGGTGGTCTGAGAAGATGACGATGGTCAGCCGGTCGAACCCTGACCGACGGGCGCGGTCCACCATGCCCCGCACCAGCTTGACAGCCCGCCCGACGTTCTCGCGGTAGTGCACCGCGAGGGGGCCACCAACCGTCGAACCGGGTGGATGGGGCAGGGGCACGTGCGCATACATCATTCCGCCGCGGCTCCACAGCGGAGCCCGCCAGATCGCCTGCTCGAGTTCCGACACGAAGCCCTGCCAGCGGTCGACGTGCAAGGTTGCGCATTGCGCCTGGGCGGCATCGCTGCCCAGGCCCAGCCGGCGTGCGAAACCGCAGCGCCACCGAGCCGGGTCCAAGACGGCAGAGACGGGTGACAGCCGGGCACAGTAGCGCAGCCCCCGCATGGCGCAGTAGGGCATGTAGAAGCCGATCACGTCGACGTCCGGGCGGGTGGCGGAGATCATCGAGAAATCCAGCGCCGCGGAATCGCTGCAGACCGTGGTCCAGCCGCAAGGCTTGGCCTGCCCGAAGGGCTGTCCGGCGAACAACTGCGGGACGACCTGCGCCGTCGCGTGGGCGACCGGCTGCACGGACTTGAATTTCACCGGCAGGCCTGCCTCGCGCAAGACCTCGACAAAAGGGGCGGCCGCCCCCGCATTGAGTTCGTCGAGCAGCAGGTAGATCTGCGCTGACCGACCCGGCTTTTCGGCCCTGGCTTCGGCAACGGGCGGCCAGGCGTGGGGTCGGGCGACGAACTGGCCCACCATCTGCTGACTCGCCACGAACAGCATGCAACCCAGCACCAGGGCCCAGCGGCAGCGGCTCCAGGACGTCTGGGGAAGTCCAGACAGGAGCAGCAGCGACACGACGCAAGCCACTCCGACGCCCTGCCCCAGGACGGTCCGCGCGAGCGTTGCGTCTCCGAATGCGCTGCGTACATCGGACCAGGCCAGGAAATAGAGCGAGACACAGGCCGCGCCCACCACCACCAGGCGC
>NZ_JBFUFP010000770.1:0-2643 GCF_056403375.1 Rhizobacter sp. P2_H2 | reverse complement strand
TGGCGAGCACAACGTTGAGACGGTCATTGAGAGGCTGCAGGGGTGCGAGGAACCGCGGGTGATCGACCTGGCAGGAAGGGGGCTGGAGCCGAAGCATGTCGAAAAGCTCCAGCAGGTGCTGGCGCACGCGGGCTGCCCGCCATGTGCCTTGATTCTCCGGGGTGCCATATTGCCGAGGCTGAGTCCGATACTCCTGGGCGCCAAGGCTCATCTCCCGCTGACCAAGCTTGACCTTCACGGAATGTCGATCGAGCAAGGCGGGGGGCTTCGCTGGATGGGTCCCCTTCACATCGAGTTGATTGCCGAGCTTGTGAAGGCGCCGGGCAGCCAACTGAGCGTTCTGGATCTTGGCGAGCAGGCGCTCAGTGGCACGAAGGAGGTCCGCGGGCGGCCRGTGATGCCGTCCGCGACGCTCAGGCAACTTCTGTGGGCCGTCCGCTCGAGCAGCGTCATGACTTCCTTGCGTCTCGATGGTTCCAAGCTGCAGAACACCGACTTGGCTGTCATTTCCGAAGTTCTGTTTGCCGTGGACCTCCATTCAGATGAGCCCTCGAAGCTTGTTCATCTGAACCTCGCTGGGAACACGGCTTTCACCGCCGACGGTGTGGCGTGTTTCCTGGCTGCGACCAAGTGGTACCCCCTGCGGATCGAGAGCCTGAATCTGGGCCAGGTCGAGCTGAACGATGCATGCCATTCCGAGGCTTTGGCGCTGCTGGAGAGGTCGTGCACCTTGTGCGAGTTGTTGCCCTATTCCCTCAAGGATTCGAACTCACACGGTGACGATTCGCTGCTGGCCGCCGTGCTGAAGCAGCTCGATGCGAACAAGGGGCGTCGCAGGGCGCAGCTGGCCGCAATCTGCCTTTCCTCTCCGGTACCTCTTCCGGGGGAACTCTACCCCCTGATCGGCAAGAACATCRTTGACCTGGAACGGTCGGGTATCCGCAAGCCCACGAACGATCGAGGCCAAAGGGTAGCGTCGACTGTCGGAGAGGATTCGGCGACGCCCACGGCGTGGGTGGATATACGGAGACATCTGGAGGAGCAGCGAGCTCAACTGCGTTTGCTGAAGGAGCAATTCAAGAAAGAGACCTGAGTCCGCAAGCCGAAGAGGGGGCCACCTGGCATGGGGGGCGACGCAGCCCGCCCCGTTGCGCCGAGAATGCGCATCGATGATCACCGACCCCTGGTTCTACGCCGCTGCCATCCCCGCCGTGCTGTTGATGGGCCTCTCCAAGAGCGGCTTCGGCGCCGGCTTCGGCTCGCTCGCGACGCCGCTGATGGCCTTGTCGATCACGGTGCCGCAGGCCGCGGCCATCATGCTGCCGCTGCTGCTGGTGATGGACGCGGTCGGCGTGAAGGCGCTGTTCCAGCAGCGCGACAAGGCGCTGATCCGGCTGCTGATCCCGGCCGGGCTGCTCGGCACGGTGCTCGGCACGCTGTCGTTCGGGCTGCTGCAGCCGAAGACGGTGGCCGGCATCGTCGGCGGGCTGACGCTGCTGTTCCTCGCGCAGCGCCTGCTGTTCCCTCCGCGCGCCGATGCACCGCCGCCGCCGCGCTGGCTGGGCTTCGGGCTCGGCATCGCGTCGGGCTTCACCAGTTTCGTCGCGCATGCGGGCGCGCCGCCGGTCAGCGCCTACGTGCTGCCGCTGCGCCTGCCGCCGATGATCTTCACCGCGACGATGGCCACGTTCTTCGCGGTCGTGAACCTGTCGAAGTGGATCCCGTACGCCTTCCTCGGGCTGATCGACCTGCGCAACCTCGGCACCTCGCTGGTGCTGATGCCGTTCGCGCCGGTCGGCGTGTGGATCGGGATCCAGCTTGCGAAGCGGATCGAGCCGACGCTGTTCTATCGGCTGGTGTATGTCGGCATGTTCCTGACCGGGGCGAAGCTGCTGTACGACGCATTGAAGTGATGCAGTCCCGGATTGGCATCCGGGCTACGTGGCTTCTTCGTCCGGCTTCTCTGCCGCACCGCCCCAGCCGGCGCGCTGCTTTCGGTCCAGCGCCGCGGCGCGCTCCTGCGCGAACAGCGTCTCCAGCTGCTGCCGCCCTTCCTTCGCGACCGCGATCAGCCGCTCCTGGTCGCGCGCATGCGGGCGCATCGCCTCCAGCTGGTCGATGCTGTGGCGCCGGAAACGCAGCGCCAGGTTGCGCGCCTGGTGCGGCTGCCAACCCAGCAGCTCCAGCGTGCTGCGCGCCGTCATCAGCGCCGAATCCAGCGTCTCGCGCTCGATCAGCGTGACGCCCAGCTCGCGCAGCCGGTAGTAGTGCCGCACGTTGCGCGCCCGCGCGACGATCGTCAGCTGCGGGAAGTTCTCGCGCACCAGCGTCGCCACCTCCACGCTCTGCTCCACGTCGTCGATCGCCAGCACCAGCACCTTGGCGGTCGCCGCGCCGGCGGTGCGCAGCAGGTCGAGCCGCGTSGCGTCGCCGTAGAACACCGGCCAGCCGAAGCGGCGCAGCGCCTCCAGCGCCTCGGCGTCGTGCTCCAGCACCGTCGGCGTCAGGCCGTTGGCGAACATCATCCGGCCGACGATCTGCCCGTAGCGGCCGAAGCCGGCAATGATCACCGACGCGTTCTGCTGCTCGCTGATCTCGGGGATGTCGCTGCGCTTCTGGCCCGCCAGCGTCGGCGTCCACCAG
>NZ_JBFUFP010000769.1:0-2650 GCF_056403375.1 Rhizobacter sp. P2_H2 | reverse complement strand
GCCAAGCTGACGCTGGCGGTGGGCTCCAAGCTGTTCCTGTACGACCAGAAATACCTGTGGGGCGACTTCGCGGCCGCGGCCATCCTGTCGGGGCTGCCGATCACGGTGGTGTTCATCCTCGCGCAGAAGTGGATGATCTCGGGGCTCACGGCCGGAGGGATCAAGGGGTGAGCGGAACCATTCGCCCACCACCCGTTCGCCCTGAGCAGGGACCGAGCTTGGTTACTTGCCGCCCAGGCCGATGCGAAAACATGGGCGTGCATCCCTCGTGGTTCGGGTGTCAGCGGTGCAGTTTCATCGACGTAAAAACGGGCTGGGCCTTTTCCGCCGGGTGGGCGCGGCCTGATACCGGGCCGGGTCGAAGCTGCTGCGCTGGTTCAGCAGCGCTTCGCCATCGAGCCGCTCGGCCAGGCTGGCGATGTCGCGCCCGGTCACGCCGGCCTGTGCGAAGTGCTGCTGCCAGGTGTTCACGACCTCGATGACGGCGAGCACGTCGGCCGCCGCTTCCGCGGGCAGCAGGCCGAAGGCATCGCACTGCGACATCGCGTTGTCGAGCGTCGAGTCCCGGCCCTGGGCGCCGCAGATGAACTCCTGGTAGCCCTGCCCCGAGTTCGTCGGCAGGACGTCATAGGCCGGCGCCAGCGTCAGGCGGCCCTGGGCGAAGGGGTTCATGACCAGCAGCGCGTGGTTCTTCTCGTGGTCGTCGGTGTTGTCCACCAGGATGTTGAAGACCATCCGGCGGAACAGTTCGCGCGCGTCGCGCTGGTTCGTGCCGTCCTGCGTGACGCCGATGCGGCGCAGGATCCGCGCGAGTTCGGGGTACCCCATCTCGGGTTCGGCGCCGGAGGCGGTGGCCGCGCGGATGGCGGTGCCTGCCGAGATGCTGTGGATGCGCCGGCCCGGAGCGCGGTCGAAGCGGTGAACAGCGATCGCATTCGCGTCGGCCAGGCGGATCACCTGCGTCCGGGCCACGGTGATGCCGGCGCGCAGGGCCAGCGTCATCGTCGCGTGCTCGATGAGCGGCGTGTCGACGGGCTCGTTGTTGAAGAACTTGACGACCCACTGTTCTCCGCCGATCTCGATGAGGGCCTTCGGCTTGGCGCCGCCGAGCGGGCTGCCGCCACCGGCAATGATCCTCGCCTCCAGCGCATTGAGGGGCTCCGAGGCTTCGATCTTGGCGACCACCTCGCTGAGCTGCTGCACGTCATCGAGCCGCGGCAGCGGACCCGCGGCGCGCGGGCTGTAGGCGCTCGACGACGTGGAAACGCCGAGCGCACCGAACCGGTCGTCGCCGGCGTAGTACAGGTACTCCATCAGTGACAGCCGCTGGGGCTTGTCGACGAAGCGGATGACCTTCTCGCCCCACCGATCCGGCCGCGCGTCGTCGACCGCGCCGACGGCGCGCTGCCCGTCCGTGGCCAGGCGGCCGGGTGGCAGGAACTCGTTGTCGACGAGCGGAAGATCCTCGCTGAGCGCGAATCCGTCGAGCAGCCACTCCCGCCCGTAGTGCAGCGACACGCCCTTGCCGGCGGAGACGAGCTTCAGCGCGCCGACGTGGCGCGGCGTCTGCGGGTCGCCCAGGTACCAGAGGTGCAGGTCGTCGAGGCGCATGTCTCAGTCCTTTCCCTTGGGTGTGGCGCGCAGGCGTGCCTCCGCGGACGCCTGGGCCCGGGCACGGCCCAGCTCGACGGCCTCGCGCACATCCAGTTCGATGGCGCCCTGGTCGCGTTCGGGCGCCGCCAGCTGCCTCAGTTCGCCGTCGCGCTGGATGAGCCACAGCGCGGTCGCCACGATGCCGATGCCGACGGACGGATCGCCGGCCTCGAGCCGCTGGAGGGTGGACACGGTGATGCCCAGCCGCTGCGCCCAGGATCTCAGCGACTCCTTGCGACGCAGGCGTGCCACCGCCAGGTCGGCGCCCAGTTTTTCAATGGCGGCCGCCGTGGCGGGTGGCAACTGGAGGAGGGCGCGGGCAGTCTTGGGCATACTCATAGAACATCACAGAAGACCCTGTTCTGTCAACATCTATCATTACATCGACAAGCAACGTGGTTCGACGGCCGCAGCTTCCCTTTCATCCAAAGCTTTCACAGCCTTCTGTAAGTCCTTGCTTTTACAACCATTTTCATTTGGCAGATTTTAGAGTCAGTCCTAAGTTCTTGATTTCATTGATTTTTTCTTACACCTCTCATTGACCTTATAGGAACCATCCGCTAGAGTGGTGCAAAGTGCACTTTAGTGGGTTTCTGTGGCGGAATTTGGCTTTCAAGGCAGCTCAGCGTTGACGCTGGATGGGAAGGGGCGGATCACCGTCCCGGCCCGCCAGCGCGATGTCCTGCTCGCCGATGCCGGGCCGCAGCTCACGTTGACCAAGCACCCGGCGGGCTGCCTGCTGGTGTTTCCGCGCCCGGTGTGGCTGGCCTTCCGCGAGCGCCTGGTGGCGCTGCCGATGTCGGCCGACGGCTGGAAACGCATCTTTCTCGGCAGCGCGATGGACGTCGAGATCGACGCCTCGTCCCGCGTGCTGATCTCCCCCGAGCTGCGTGCCGCCGCCCGCCTGACCAAGGACGTGCTGCTGATGGGCATGGGCAGCCGGCTGGAACTGTGGGATCCGCTCGTCTACGCTGAACAGGAAGCCAAGGTCCTGCAG
>NZ_JBFUFP010000768.1:0-2654 GCF_056403375.1 Rhizobacter sp. P2_H2 | reverse complement strand
TCGAGTGTCACGGTCACCATCCAGGGCACGAACGATGTGGCCGTGATCAGCGGCGCCACCTCGGGGACCGTCACCGAAGACACGGCCGTGAACGGCTCCGGTAACCTGACCACCGGTGGCACCCTGTTCGTCGCGGACGTCGACAGCGGCCAGGCGGTGTTCCAGGCTCAACCGGCCACTGCCGGCACCTACGGCACCTTCGCGCTCGCCGCCGACGGCACCTGGACCTACGCAGCCGCCAACAGCAACGCCACGATCCAGGCTCTGCGTGCCGACCAGTCGCTCACCGAGACCTTCAGCGTCAAGAGCGCCGACGGGACCTCGTCGAGCGTCACCGTCACCATCCACGGCACGAAYGATGTGGCCGTGATCAGYGGTGCCACSTCSGGCKCCRTCACKGAAGACACCGCSGTCAACGCYTCCGGCAAYCTGACSACCGGYGGCACSYTGTCTGTCRCCGACGTCGACAACGGCCAGGCCGTGTTCCAGGCTCAGCCTGCCACCGCGGGCACCTACGGCACCTTCACGCTCGCCGCTGATGGCACCTGGACCTACGCCGCCGCCAACAACAACGCCACGGTTCAGGCGCTGCGCGCTGATCAATCTCTGACCGAGACCTTCTCCGTCAAGAGCGCCGACGGGACCTCGTCGAGCGTCACMGTCACCATCCAGGGCACCAACGACGTCGCGGTGATCTCTGGTGCCAATACCGGCTCCGTCACGGAAGACACCGCGGTCAACGGCGCCGGCAATCTGACSACCGGCGGCACCCTGTCCGTCGCCGACATCGACAACGGCCAGGCCGTGTTCCAGGCYCAGACAGCCACCCCTGGCACCTACGGYACCTTCGCACTCGCCACCGAYGGCACCTGGACCTACACCGCRGCCAACRGCAACGCCGCGGTTCAGGCGCTGCGCGCCGACCAGTCGCTCACCGAGACCTTCAGCGTCAAGAGCGCYGAYGGGACYTCKTCGAGCGTCACCGTCACCATCCAMGGCACGAACGATGTGGCCGTGATCAGCGGCGCCACYTCCGGCTCCGTCACCGAAGACACYGCSGTCAACGGCTCCGGCAACYTGACCACCGGTGGCACCCTGTYCGTCGYMGACGTCGACAACGGCCAGGCGGTGTTCCAGGCTCAGCCCGCCACTGCCGGCACCTACGGCACCTTCGCACTCGCCACCGACGGCACCTGGACCTATACCGCGGCCAACAGCAACGCCGCGGTTCAGGCGCTGCGCGCCGAYCAGTCGCTGACCGAGACCTTCTCGGTCAAGAGCGCCGACGGGACCTCGTCGAGTGTCACGGTCACCATCCAGGGCACGAACGATGTGGCSGTGATCAGCGGCGCCACCTCGGGGACCGTCACCGAAGACACGGCCGTGAACGGCTCCGGTAACCTGACCACCGGTGGCACCCTGTTCGTCGCAGACGTCGACAACGGCCAGGCCGTGTTCCAGGCTCAGACCGCCACTGCCGGCACCTACGGCACCTTCGCTCTCGCTGCCGATGGCACGTGGACCTACGCAGCTGCGAACAGCAACGCCACGATCCAGGCTCTGCGCGCCGATCAGTCGCTGACGGAGACCTTCTCCGTCAAGAGCGCCGACGGCACTTCGTCGAGTGTCACGGTCACCATCCAGGGCACGAACGACGCCGCTGTCATCTCCGGCGCGACCTCGGGTTCCGTCACCGAAGACACCGCCGTCAACGGCGCCGGCAACCTGACCACCGGCGGCACCCTGTCGGTCGCCGACGTCGACAACGGCCAGGCCGTGTTCCAGGCTCAGACCGCCACTGCCGGCACCTACGGCACCTTCGCTCTCGCTGCCGATGGCACGTGGACCTACGCAGCGGCGAACAGTAACGCCGTGGTTCAGGCGCTGCGCGCCGACCAGTCGCTGACCGAGACGTTCTCGGTCAAGAGCGCCGATGGCACCAGCTCCTCTGTCACCGTCACCATCCAAGGCACGAACGATGTGGCCGTGATCAGCGGCGCCACCTCCGGCTCCGTCACCGAAGACACCGCCGTCAACGSCTCCGGCAACYTGACCACCGGYGGCACGCTGTCCGTCGCCGACGTCGACAACGGCCAGGCCGTGTTCCAGGCCCAGCCTGCCACTGCCGGCACCTACGGCACCTTCACGCTTGCCACCGATGGCACGTGGACCTACGCAGCGGCGAACAGCAACACCACGATCCAGGCTCTGCGCGCCGATCAGTCGCTAACGGAGACCTTCTCCGTCAAGAGCGCCGACGGCACTTSGTCGAGTGTCACGGTCACCATCCAGGGCACGAACGACGCCGCTGTCATCTCCGGCGCCACCTCGGGYTCCGTCACCGAAGACACCGCGGTCAACGGCKCCGGCAATCTGACCACCGGTGGCACCCTGTCCGTCGCCGACRTCGACAACGGCCAGGCCGTGTTCCAGGCYCAGMCWGCCACTGCTGGCRCCTACGGCACCTTCACGCTTGCCRCCGAYGGCACGTGGACYTACGCAGCGGCGAACAGCAACGCCACGATCCAGGCTCTGCGTGCCGATCAGTCGCTGACCGAGACGTTCACCGTCAAGAGCGCCGACGGAACCTCATCGAGCGTCACAGTCACCATCCAGGGCACCAACGACGTCGCGGTGATCTCTGGTGCCAATAC
>NZ_JBFUFP010000767.1:0-2657 GCF_056403375.1 Rhizobacter sp. P2_H2 | reverse complement strand
GCCTGGGGCGTCGAGGCGCAGCGCTTCGTCGACTGGCGGCCGGTCCACCGCTCGTTCGAGCAACGTGTGCGCGACAACCCGGCGGCCGTCGCGCTGCACTTTGCCGACGAGACGCTGACCCGCGGCGAGCTGAACCGCCGCGCCAACCGCCTGGCGCACCACCTGATCGCGCAAGGCATCGGGCCGGAGACCCGCGTCGGCATTGCGCTCGAACGCTCGGTCGGCATGATGGTCGGCATCCTCGCGGTGCTGAAGGCCGGCGCCGCCTACGTGCCGCTGGACACCGAGCTGCCGGCCGAGCGCCTCGCCTGGATGGTGGGCGACAGCGGCGTCGCATTGGTGCTGACGCACGGCGCGGTGCGCGAGCGGCTGCCGGCGGTGGCCGCGCGCGTGCTCGACCTCGACACGCTCGACACGTCCGCCGAGCGCGATGACGATCCGCAAGCCGACGTGCACGCCGAGCACCTCGCCTACGTGATCTACACCTCCGGCTCCACCGGCACGCCGAAGGGCGCGGCGGTGCGCCACCGGGCGCTCGCGAGCTGCATGGCGTGGATGCAGCAGGTCTATCGCCTCGACGCGGCTGACACCGTGCTGCACAAGGCCGCGTTCGGCTTCGACGTGTCGGCCTGGGAGATGTTCTGGCCGCTGACCACCGGCACGCCGCTGGTGCTGGCCGAACCGGGCGAGCACCGCGACCCGGCGCGGCTCGCGGCGCTGATCCTGCGGCACCGCATCACGACGCTGAACTTCGTGCCGGCGATGCTGCAGGCCTTCCTGCAGCAGCCGCAGGTGCAGGCGATGGGGACTGACGCCCCGCTGCGCCGCGTGATCGTCGGCGGCGAGGCGCTGCCGGCCGAGGCGCAGAAGGAGGTCGCGCTGCGGCTGCCGCGTGCCACGCTCTACAACCTCTACGGCCCGACCGAGACGACGATCCACGTCACGCACTGGACCTGCCGTGCCGACGGCGCGACGCAGGTGCCGATCGGCCGGCCGATCACCGAGACGAGCGCGCGCGTGCTCGACGCCGACCTGAACCTCGTGCCGCCCGGCGTCGCCGGCGAGCTGTACCTGGGCGGCGTGAGCCTCGCGCGCGGCTACCTGAACCGTGCGGCGCTGACGGCGGAGCGCTTCGTCGCCGAYCCGTTCGATSCGCAGGGCGGGCGGCTSTACCGCACCGGCGACCTGGTGAGATGGAACGCCGAGGGCCAGCTCGASTACCTSGGSCGCATCGACCAGCAGGTGAAGGTSMGRGGCTTYCGGATCGAGCTSGGCGAGRTCGAGGCGCGGCTGCTGGCGCACGGCTCGGTGCGCGATGCGGTCGTCGTCGCGAAACCAGGGCCGGCCGGGCTGCGGCTGGTGGCCTACGCGGCCCCGCATGCCGGGCAGCGCATCGACGCCGCCGTGCTGCGCCAGGCGCTCGCCGATGCACTGCCCGACCACATGGTGCCGAGCGCGGTCGTCGCGTTGGAGGCGTTGCCGCTGACACCGAACGGCAAGGTCGACCGCCGCGCGCTGCCCGAGCCGGTGTTCGAGAGCGACCGCGCGCACCTCGCGCCGCAGGGCCGCATCGCCGAGACGCTGGCCGCGATCTGGCGCGAGGTGCTGGGCGTGGAACGCGTCGGCCAGCACGACAACTTCTTCGACCTCGGCGGGCAGAGCCTGCTGCTGATCCGCGTGCACCAGCAGGTGCAGCAGCGCATCGATTCCGAAGTGCCGCTGGTCGAGCTGTTCAGGCACCCGACGCTTGCGGCGCTGGCGCAGCGGCTGGAGCAAGGGTCGGCCGCGCCTGCCACCACCACCGCCATCGACGACCGCGCCAGACAACAACGGGCCGCGCTGCTGCAGCGGCGCCGCACCACCGAGAGGAACACCTGATGAGCACCCCTGAACCGACCGGCATCGAGATCGCGATCATCGGCCTGGCCGGCCGCTTCCCCGGCGCGGCCGATGTCGACGCTTTCTGGCGCAACATCCGCGACGGCGTCGAATCGGTCACCCGCTTCAGCGACGACGAGTTGCGCGCGCGCGGCGTGCCGCAGAGCCTGCTCGACGACCCGGGCTTCGTGAAGGCCGGCGTGCGGCTCGACGGCATCGGCGAGTTCGACGCCGGCTTCTTCGGCTACGCGCCGCGCGAGGCCGAGCAGCTCGACCCGCAGCAGCGGCTGTTCCTCGAATGCGCGTGGCAGGCGCTGGAGCAGGCCGGCTACGCGACCGGCCGGCTCGAGGTGCCGGTCGGCGTGTATGCCGGCGACGGGCCGAACCTCTACCTGATCCGGCACCTGCTGCCATCGTCGGGCGGTGCCGACAGCGGCCAGATCGCCGAGCTGCTGAGCCTGATGAGCGGCAACTCGCCCGGCTCGCTGTGCACGCGCGTCGCCTACAAGCTGAACCTGCGCGGCCCGGCCGTCACGGTGCAGACCGCCTGCTCGACCTCGCTGACGGCCATCCACACCGCTTGCCAGGCGCTGCTGGCCCGCGACTGCGACATGGCGCTGGCGGGGGGCGTGTGGCTGAACCTGTTGCAGGACGGCGGCTACCGCCACCAGGCCGGCGCGATCCTGTCGCCCGATGGCCATTGCCGCGCCTTCGACGAGCGCGCCGCCGGCACGCTGATCGGCAGCGGCGCCGGCCTCGTCGTGCTGAAGCGCCTCGAC
>NZ_JBFUFP010000766.1:0-2660 GCF_056403375.1 Rhizobacter sp. P2_H2 | reverse complement strand
GGTGTGGAGCGTGCTGGGAGGGGCCGTATTCAGGATCAAACCTCATTCGGAGAGCGATCCCCCGCGGCGGCCTTGTCGGCAAGCAGCTCCCATTCGCCGCGAAGGCTCTTGAGAGCGTAGTCGGCAAAGTGGCGTACTCGCGGGGCCAAATGCAATGCATGCGGGTACACGACATGGAGCGGCGCGCTGGGGATGCTATATCGCCCCAGCACGCGCACCAGCGTTCCATCCTTCAGCTCCGAGCCCACATCCCATATTGACTTGAGAAAAATCCCGCCGCCGGCGAGCGCGAGCGCTTTGGCCGCGTTGCCGTCATTGCACAGGAAGGTCGCGTTCACCTCGGCCGAGACCGGTTTGCCTTCGTGCTGGAAGAGCCAGTGCCGCGTGCTTCGCGTGCCGTAGAGGATGCAGTTGTGCGCTGAGAGCGCAGCAGGCGTGTCGGGAGAACCGAAGCGCCGCAGGTAGTCCGGCGCGGCGCACAGGACGAGCTCGCTGTCGGCGATATGGCGTGCCGTCATCGTCGAGTCATCGAGCACCCCGAAGCGCAGCGCCAGGTCAATGCCTTGCTCCACGAGATCCACGACGTCGTCGCTCAAGACGAGCTCGATCCTCAACGCCGGATGCATGGCCTGGAACTGCGCCGCCAGCGCTGCGAGATAGCGCGTGCCCAGCATGCGCGGTGCCGTCACCCGCAGGTGTCCGTTGATGTCGGTGCGGCTGTGCTGCATCACCGCCTCGGCCTGCTGCACCTCCGCAAGGATGCGCACGCAATGCAGGTGGAAGCGTTCGCCTTCCTGCGTCATTGATTGCCGCCGCGTGGTCCGGTTGAGCAGGCGAACGCCCATGCGCGCCTCGAGGGCGGCCAAGCGCTTGCTGACCACTGCCAGAGACAGGCCCAGCTCGTTYGYGGCCCCCGTGAGACTGCCAGCACTGGCGACCTTGTCGAAGATCGACAGTTCGACCAGGTTGTCGATCATTGTTTCCATATAGTTGATTGTGAAATCGCTATCTCAATCTTTATCAACCATATGGAGATAACTATAGTGCCTTTCACCGCTTAGCAGGAACCTCACGATGAAACGCACATTCCCTGCGGCCTTCCTGGCCGCCTCTATCGCCACCAGCTTGGTCGCCCCGGTCTCATTCGCGGCCGAGGCGCCTGCGGCCAAGGTGAGCCGTTTTCAAGCCGGCTACTACCACTTCAAGCTCGGCGGCTTCGAGATCGCGGCGCTCTCCGACGGCACGCTGCCGATCCCGGCGCTGAAGCTGCTGACCAACGCCCAGCCCGGCCAGGTGGCGTCGCGCCTGGCGGACACGTATCAGACGACCGAGGTCGATGCCTCGGTCAACGCCTACATGATCCGGGCCGGCGACCGCCTGATCCTGATGGACGCCGGCACCGGCGAGCTGTACGGCCCGACGTTGAACAAGCTCGAGGCCAGTCTCAAGGCGGTGGGCGTCACCCCGGAGCAGATCACCGACATCCTGATCACGCATATCCACACCGACCACACCGGTGGCTTGATGGATGGCAAGCGCATCGTGTTTCCCAACGCCACGGTCCACATCGAGCAGAAGGAGGTCGCGTACTGGCTGAATCCCGAGAATCGCGCCCGGGCGCCGGAGGCGACGAAGAAGTACTTCGACGAGGCTTCGGCCAAGGTGCAACCCTATGTCGATGCCGGCAAGGTGAAGACGTTCTCCGGCGCGACCGAGCTGTTCGCCGGCATCCGTTCCATCCCCGCTCCGGGCCACACACCGGGCCACACGTTCTACGCGCTCGAGAGCAAGGGCGAGAAGCTGGTGTTCTGGGGCGACCTGGTTCACGTGGCGGAAGTTCAGATGCCCGACCCGGGCGTGACGATCGTCTTCGACGTCGATCCCAAGGCCGCCGCAGCGACGCGCAAGAAGGCGTTCGCCGACGCGGTCAAGGGCCGGTACTGGGTCGCGGCCGACCACATCTCGTTCCCCGGCGTCGGCCATCTGCACCGCGATGGCACAGGCTACCGGTGGATCCCCATGACCTACGTGAACGACCACTACGAGGCGAAGTGAACCATGAAATGGTGCTGGCCTGCGCAGTTGACGAAGCGACCGCCGGGCTCCCAAGGGAACGCGCGATGGCGAACGGCGGGGCGTACAAGATCGTCGAATCACTGACCACGGAGGTCGGCGCGTGCTGTTCAAGCTCGGGGTTTTTCGCTGGCCCGCGTCGCGTGCGAAACTGCCCTCCCCCCGATCTGCCGCACCGACTCCTTTCCATGCATCGCAACACGCAACTGGCCGTCAGCGCCCTGCTGCTCGTGGCATGCGGCGGCTACTTCCTCACGCCCGATTCCTGGCGCTTCGTGGCCACGCCGTTCGCGCTGTCCGCCGCCTCCGCGCTGGTGGCCTTCATCGGCCGGCGGCGGCTTGCCGATGCCGTCGTGCTGGCCCTGCCGCCGCTCGCCGGTCGCTGGGTTGATCCTGAAGTCGGCTCGCACGCCTTGCTGGTGGCTTGCTTGGTGGTCTACCTGCTCACGCAGCGGCCACGCTTCGCGGCCGTGGCCGGGAGCACGGTGGCCGCGTTGCTGCTGGTGGCCATCCGCCTCAAGCAGCAGTTCGCCGGCACACCGCTGACGTGGCAAGACGTTCGGTTCTTCTTCCGGCAGTTCGCAGAC
>NZ_JBFUFP010000765.1:0-2660 GCF_056403375.1 Rhizobacter sp. P2_H2 | reverse complement strand
GCCTTCGGCTCGGGGGCGGGTTTCGGCGCGGGCGGCGGCGGTGCAGGCGGCGGCTCGACGGCTCGCGGCGCGGCCACCTGCGGCATCGCGGCCCACAGCTCGGCCGAGGCCGCCACCGGCTCGCTCGATTGCCAGTTCACGCCGAAGGCCAGCGCGGTGATCAGCAGCACGTGCGCGCCGGCCGCGAACACGAAACCGGCCCCGGCGCTGTCGACGTTGTCGGGCCGCAGCGCGTCGTGCTCGCGGAAGTGCAGGAGGGAGCCGGTGCTCATCAGGTTCCGGCGTTCTTCACCGACAGCCCGACGCGCAGCACGCCGGCGCGCTGCAGCGTGTCCATCACGCGCACCACCGCCTCGTACTTGACCTGGCGATCGGCCGAGATCACGACCGGCGACTGCGCATTGCCGCCCTGCGCCTCCTTGACGGTGGCGGCGAGCGCCGTGAGCTTCAGCGGGGACGGCTCCTTGCCGTCGACGCGCAGCTTCAGGCTCTCGTCCTTGCCGACGACGACCTCGATCACGTGCTCCGGCTGCTGCTTGCTCCTGCCGACGGTGGGTAGATCAACCACGCCGGTGGTGATCAGCGGCGCGCTGACCATGAAGATGATCAGCAGCACCAGCATCACGTCGATGAACGGCACCATGTTCATCTCGGAGATCGTGCGGCGGCGCGTGCCGCGGCCGGCGACGGCGGGCATCAGCGCACCCCTGCCGCGCCGGGCACGCCTGCCGGGACCGTGGGCAGCGGCTGCGTCGCGTTGCGTTGCAGGATGTTGGAGAACTCCTCGATGAAGGTCTCCAGCTGGATCGCGATGCGGTCGATGTCGCGTGCGAAGCGGTTGTAGGCGATCACCGCCGGGATCGCGGCGAAGAGCCCGATCGCGGTGGCCACCAGCGCCTCGGCGATGCCGGGGGCGACGGTCGCGAGCGTCACCTGCTGCAGGTTCGACAGCCCGACGAAGGCGTGCATGATCCCCCACACCGTGCCGAACAGCCCGACGTACGGCGACACCGAACCGACCGAGGCGAGGAAGGACAGGTTCGATTCGACCGCGTCGAGCTCGCGCTGGAAGCTCGCGCGCATCGCGCGGCGCGAACCGTCGAGCAGCGCGCCGCCGTCGACCACGCGGCGCTCGCGCAGCTTCATGAACTCGCGCATGCCCGACGCGAAGATGCGCTCCAGCGGTGCGCTGTGCGCCTTCTGCGAGGCGGCGCTGAACAGGTCGTTCAGGTTCTTGCCGGCCCAGAATTCGCGCTCGAAGTCATCGTTCATCGTGCGCACGCGGCGCAGGCCGAACAGCTTGCCGAAGATCACCGTCCAGCTGCCGAGCGACACGAGCAGCAGCCCGGCCATCACGAGCTGAACCACGAAGCTGGCATGCAGGATGAGGCTGATGATGGAAAAGTCTTGGTTCATGCGATGGCGTCGAGGATGTCGTTGGGAATGCGTCGCGGCTTGAAGGTTCCGGTGTCCACGCAGCCGATGCGGATCTCGCCCTCGGCCAGCGTCTGCCCGCCGCGGCAGGCCGCCTGTGCGAGCCGGATGCTCGCACGCCCCGATTCGACCACACGCACGCTGACCTCCAGCAGGTCGTCGAGCCGGGCCGGGCTCAGGTAGCGCACGCGGGTGTCGGCGACGACGAACATCGCGCCGCCTTCGGTGCGCATGCGCTCCTGGTGGAAGCCGAGCGAGCGCAGCCACTCGGTGCGCGCGCGCTCGAAGAACTTCAGGTAGTTGGCGTAGAACACCACGCCGCCGGCGTCGGTGTCTTCCCAGTAGATGCGCAGCGGATGGAGGAAGGCGGGAGCTTCGGTGGACGTCATGGGGCGCGAACAGCAGGCCGCGGGGCTGCACGGCGCGGGTCGCGCCATGCGGCGCCGATTATGGCTGCACGCGCTTGTAGACCGGCCCCCAGACGGGGTGACCTTGTTCCGACTTGTTCAGCGCGAAGGCCGGATCCGCGTGGCGCGCGGCGCGGAACGCCGCCTCGCAGTCGCTGGTGCGGCTGCTGGTGCAGTAGATGAACGCGAGCTGCTTGTGGGCCGCGGCGCGGTCGCGCGGCGACACCAGGCCGGTCGACAGCGCCAGGTTCAGCTGCTTCTCGGCCTCGGGGTACTGGCCGTCTTCATAGGCGCGGATGCCGGCCTGCAGCGCCCGTTCGGCGGGCCGCGAGGTGACGTCGAGCAGGCCGACCGGCGGGGGCGGGGTCAGCGCGCAGCCGGTGGCAAGCAACGCTGAGGCCAACAGGACAACGGGAAACAGTCTCATGATCCGAATCGGTATTTGAGGTTGACCGGTTGGCCCGGCACGACATTGACCGTCGAACTGTAAGGCGGAAAGTCGTCGTTGCGAATCGTCACGACATGGCGGCCCTCGGACAGCGTCAGCTCGTTCAGCGGCGGCGCGGTGCCGACCGACCTGCCGTCGACCTCGACCTGGCCCCAGGGGCTGATGGCCAGCCGCACGACGCCGGTGGCGACGACGACCGGCGCCGCCGCGGCAGCGCGTTCACGGGCCTCGCGGGCACGGCGTTCCTTCAGGGTTTCCTTCGGCGGCACCGGTGCCTTGCGGGGGGCGTCGTTGCCCGAGGCGGCTGCCAGCACCGGCTCGGGTGCGGCAGCCACGGCCGCCGGCAGGGCGGCCGCGGCGATGTTCACAGG
>NZ_JBFUFP010000764.1:0-2661 GCF_056403375.1 Rhizobacter sp. P2_H2 | reverse complement strand
GACCTCGATCGATGCCAACGCGCCGGCCGTGTTCTTCAAGAACCGCGACACCTACACCTACAGCGCCTACCTCGCAGGCTGGGGCACCGCGACCGGGGAGATGTCGAACACGCTGATCGCGCTGCTGGTCACGCCCGACAAGGACAAGGGCCTGGGCACCACCAACCGCGCCCGCTACTCGAACCCGGCGATGGACAAGCTGGTCGCCGAGGCGTCCGCCCAGATGGACGACGCCGCACGCGCCGCGACGCTCGCGAAGGCCAGCGAACTCGCGATGGCCGATTTCGCGATGCTGCCGATCCACTTCGAGCACTCGGTGTGGGCGATGAAGAAGAACGTCAGCTTCAAGGGCCGCGCCGACCAGCAGACGATGGTCCAGTACGCGGTGCCGGCCAAGTAGTCGAACCACGCTGATGTCGGCTTTCATCATCCGCCGCCTGCTGCAGGCGGTGCTCGTCATGGCCGTGATGTCGGGCCTGGTCTTCGTCGGCCTCTACGTGGTCGGCGACCCGGTCTCGATGATGGCCAGCGCCGAGGCCACCGAGCAGGACCGCGCCGAGATCCGCGCCAGCTTCGGCCTCGACAAGCCGCTGTGGCAGCAGTACGGCATCTTCATGTCGCATGCGCTGCGGCTCGATTTCGGCAAGAGCTTCCTGACCGGGCAGTCGGCGATGGGCCTGATCCTGGAGCGCATGCCGGCCACGCTGGAGCTCGCGCTGGTGTCGATGGGCCTGTCGGTGCTGGTGGGCATTCCGCTCGGCATCTGGGCAGGCCTGCGGCCGCAGGCGCTGAGTGCGCGCGGCATCATGGCCGGCTCGGTGCTCGGCTTCTCGCTGCCCAATTTCTGGGTCGGGCTGATGCTGATTATGGTGTTCGCGGTGCAGCTCGGCTGGCTGCCGGCGAGCGGGCGCGGCGCCACGGTGCACCTCGGGCCGCTCGATCTCAGCGTGCTGACGCTCGACGGCTGGTCGCGCCTGCTGCTGCCGGCCGTGACGATCGCGCTCGCGAAGAGCGCGCTGATCATCCGCGTGACGCGCGCCGCCACGCGCGAGGCGCTGCCGATGGACTACATCAAGTTCGCGCGCGCCAAGGGCGTCGGCTGGAGCCGCATCCTGCGGGTGCACCTGCTGAAGAACATCATGGTGCCGATCGTCACGGTGGGCGGGCTGGAGTTCGGCCAGGTGGTCGCGTTCGCGGTGGTCACCGAGACCATCTTCGCGTGGCCCGGCATGGGCAAGCTGCTGCTCGACTCGATCATCACGCTCGACCGGCCGGTGGTCGTCGCCTACCTGATCCTGATCGTGTTCTTCCTCGTGATGCTGAACCTGCTGGTGGACGTTCTCTACTCGGTGCTCGACCCGCGCGTGCGGTTGCAGGGAGCCAAGGCATGACGGCCGACACCTTGCCATCGGCTCTCCTGCCACCGCCCGAAACGCCATGGCAGCGCCTGCGCCGCGAGTTCATGGCCGACCGCCTGGCGCTGTTCGGCCTGGCCTTGCTGGCGCTGGCGCTGTTCGCCGCCGTGTTCGCGCCGTGGATCGCGCCGCAGAACCCGTACGACATCGGCAAGCTCGACATCTTCGACTCGAAGCTGCCGCCCGGCAGCCGCGACGCCGCCGGCACGATGACCTACTGGCTGGGCACCGACGGCCAGGCCCGCGACCTGCTGTCGGCCATCCTCTACGGGCTGCGCACCAGCCTGCTGGTGGGCGGCGTCTCGGTCGCGGCGGCGCTGGCCATCGGCAGCGCGGTCGGGCTGGCGGCGGCCTACTTCGGCGGGTGGATCGATGCGCTGCTGATGCGCATCGTCGACATCCAGCTGTCGTTCCCGGCGATCCTGGTCGCGCTGATCCTGCTGGCCATCCTCGGCAAGGGCGTCGACAAGGTGATCCTCGCGCTCGTCATCGTGCAATGGGCCTATTTCGCGCGGGCCGCGCGCGGTGCCGCGCTGGTGGAGCGCGCAAAGGAATACATCGAGGCGGCGCAATGCATGTCGCTCGGCTGGCCGCGCGTGCTGCTGCGCCATATGCTGCCCAACTGCCTGCCGCCGCTGATCGTGATCGCCACCATCGACCTGGCGCATGCCATCGCGCTGGAGTCGACGCTGTCCTTCCTCGGCGTCGGCGTGCCGGTGACCGAACCCTCGCTCGGCATGCTGATCGCCAACGGCTACGAGTTCCTGCTGTCGGGCAACTACTGGATCTCGTTCTTCCCCGGCATCGCGCTGGCGCTGGCGATCGTCGGCATCAACCTGGTGGGCGACCACCTGCGCGACATCCTGAACCCGCGCAACGCACATTGACGATTCCCTCCACCATGACCGTCCTCGACGTCCAGGGCCTGCAGACCCACTTCTTCACGCACGGCGGCGTGGTGAAGGCGGTCGACGGCGTCGACCTGCGCATCGAGGCCGGCGAGGTGCTCGGCCTGGTCGGCGAATCGGGCTCGGGCAAGAGCATCACCGGCTTCTCGATCCTCGGGCTGATCGATCCGCCCGGGCGCATCGTCGGCGGCCACATCCGCTACCTCGATGAGGAGTTGGTGGGCGCGCCGGAGCGCCGGCTGCAGGCGCTGCGCGGCAAGGAGATCGCGATGATCTTCCAGGATCCGATGATGACGCTGAACCCGGTGCTGCGCGTCGACACGCAGATGGTCGAGGCG
>NZ_JBFUFP010000763.1:0-2664 GCF_056403375.1 Rhizobacter sp. P2_H2 | reverse complement strand
CATACTCGGGGAACGACTCGGGGCCGTCATCGCCCTCGGCCTCGATCTGCTGCCCGGTTGCCTCCAGCGAGATGAAGCGCGAGAAGCGCGTGCTGAACGCGCCCAGCCGCAGCTCGTTGCCGTCGTCCTTCCACGCCAGCGCCACGTCGATGTTGTTGCCGCGCTCCACGCCCAGGTTCACGTCGCCGCGCTCGAATGCGCCGGTCGCCGCATGCACGCCGTTCGCATACAGCTCGAACGAGGTCGGCGCGCGCTCGGTGTAGCTCAGCGATCCGCTCAGCGACCAGGTCGGCGTCAGCTTGTAGACGTTCGCGAGCGACGCGCTGCGCACCGGGAAGCTGCGCGCATCCGCCGCGCCGAACTTCGGCTCGGCCGCATCGGCGGCATCGCCGTCCGACGTGATGCGCGCATGCTCCACGCGCAGCCCGGCGGTCAGCGTGCCGCCGCTCCAGGCCAGGTCCTCGAGCGCGAACAGCGCCTGGCGCTTCGTGCGCGTGCTCGGCACGAAGGCCTCGTCGCCCAGCGCGGAAAAGTCGAAATCCTCCACCTGCAGCCCGACCACGCCCTGCACCGGCCCGAGGGCCGCGTGCGTCGCCTCCACGCGCAGCTCGTTGCCGGCCGTCTTGAACGTGGTGCCGACCGCGCCGGTGCCGGTGTCGACCTCCTGGTGCTGGTAGCGGGTGTGGTTGAAGCTCGCGCGCAGGCCGGTGAACGGGCCGTCCAGCTGCTTCACCTCGCCGGCCACGCCGACGTGGTCGCGCTTCATGTCGATGTCGACGTCCGGCTCGGCCACCGCGCCGTAGGTGCTGCGGTAGGTGTCGACCGACAGGCCCAGGTAGCCGTGGTCGAAGAACACCGAGCCGCCGACCGCGCCGCCGTGCGTGTCGCTGGCCGACGCGCGCACGCGCTTCGTCTCCGGCTGGTCCTCGCCATCGGCGCGCGGCGTGAAGCTCGGCACGTGCAGGTCCGAGGTCTTGCGGCCGAAGGCGTCCACATGCAGCCCGAACTGGCCGTTGCCGGTCTCCAGCAGCGCCGCGCCGCCGCGTTCGGCATCGGCACCGCCCAGGCGCAGTTCGGCCGAGCCACTCAGCCCGTCCAGCCGGGTCGACGGGATGCGGTTGTCGAGCGCGTTGACCACGCCGCCCACCGCGCTGCCGCCGTACAGCAGCGCGCCCGGGCCGCGCAGCACCTCGATGCGGTCGACGATCAGCGGGTCGATCGGCACGGCGTGGTCGAAGCTCAGGCTCGACGCATCGAGCGAGCCGCCGGCATTGCTGAGCATGCGCACGCGGTCGCCGTCCAGGCCGCGGATCACCGGCCGGTTCGCGTTCGGGCCGAAATACGTCGATGAGACGCCCGGCGTGCCGTTCAGCGTCTCGCCGATCGAGCTGCCGCGGCGCAGCGTCAGCTCATCCCCGGTCAGCACCGAAACCGGCGCGGCGATCTCGCTGCGGCCGAGCGGGTTGCCGGTGATCACGACCTTGTCGAGCGTGGCGGGGGCACTGGCCGCCGCGGCGGGTGCAACGGCTGCGACCGGGGTGGATTGCGCGAAGGCGGCAGAAGAGAAAGCGAGCGAGATGGCCACGGACACGGCGTGGCGCTTCGAGACGAGCGAATGCATGGGAAGACTTCCGACAAAGCTGATGAAGCCGGGGCCGGCGTGCGCATGCACAGCCGGGCCCGGAGACGAACCTGGAAAGGCGGATCAGCTCAGGGAAGGGGGCCCGCGGGCGAGGAAGCCCGAGGACTGCGCGGCGATGTGCCAGCCGCGGTGCAGCGCCACCGGCGCCTGCGTGAACTCGACGGCCGCGAAGACCGGCGTCATGCCGTGCAGCGCGTCGCCATGGGTCAACTGGTCGTACACATCGCAATCGCCGCCGTGCTGGTGGCCGGCGAACAGCTTGGCGACCCAGCCCGAGTCGGCGGCCTTGGCCGTCACGCCGGCGGCCAGGGTGGCCGTGCCCGGTGTGCCCGGCACATGGCGCATGTGCGCGATGCCGTGCATCAGCCCCAGCGCCTGCGCGAGCACGAGCGACACGAGCAGCACGGCCGTGAGGGCGATGCGGCGCGAGGCACGGGTGAGGGCGAAGGGGCGGTGGGACATCGAAGACGGACGGCGCGAAGGCCGCGAGCATAGCAAACGGTGACAAATCCGCCCGGGCCCCCAGGGATGACCGTGTGGCAAACTCCGCCGCTTTCGTGCTTTGCCGCCCCGCTGCGGGCCCCCTCGTCTTGGACAAGATTCTTCTGCAGATCGCCGCCGAACTGAAGGTTCGGCCGGCGCAAGTGAATGCCGCGGTGCAACTGCTGGACGGCGGGGCGACGGTGCCCTTCATCGCCCGCTACCGCAAGGAAGCCACCGACAACCTCGACGACATCCAGTTGCGCGAGCTCGAATCCCGCCTCTCGTACCTGCGTGAACTCGAAGACCGCCGCGAGGCCGTGCTGAAGAGCATCGACGAGCAGGGCAAGCTGACCCCCGCGCTGCGTGCCGCGATCGAGGCGGCCCCCACCAAGCAGGAGCTCGAAGACCTCTACCTGCCGTTCAAGCCGCGCCGCCGCACCAAGGGCATGATCGCCCGCGAGGCCGGGCTGGAGCCGCTGGCCGACAAGTTGTTCGCCGACCCGTCGCTCGACCCGGCCGCCGAGGCGGTGGCCTTCATC
>NZ_JBFUFP010000762.1:0-2671 GCF_056403375.1 Rhizobacter sp. P2_H2 | reverse complement strand
GAGTATTTCTCCACGAATTCGGCCAGCCCGATGATGCCGCCCTTGCCGCCCTTGTTCTCGTAGACGATCTCGCTGGCCTGCCCGGAGGCCACCAGCGCGTCGCCGACCGCGTGGCCGGTGCCGTCCCAGCCGCCCCCGGGGTTGGCCGGGATCAGGATGCGCAGCTTGCCGAGCGGTGCGGGGCCGGTGGCGGCCAGGCTGGCCGTCGGCAYGGCGGGCGCGATGCCGGCGGCGGCCGAGGCAGCCATCCAGCGGAGAACGGAGCGGCGGTTCTGGGAACGATGGGACTTCATGGGGAAGATCCTTGCTGTGAGGAAGGGCCGGTCAGGCCAGCGCCACGGTACGTCGGCGCCGCAGCCGGGTCAACAGCGGCGGGACGATCAGGACCGCCACGCACACCAGCAGGATAGTCGCCGACAACGGCCGTTCAATGAACACCGTCCATTTGCCCTCCCCGATGGACATGGCGTTGCGCATGTGGGCCTCGCCGAGCGGGCCGAGGATCATGCCGACGATCACCGGGGCGGTCGGGAAGTCGAAGCGGCGCATCAGCACGCCCAGCAGCCCGATGCCGTACAGCAGGAACAGGTCGAAGGCCGATTGCCGCATGCCGTAGACGCCGACCGTCGCGAAGATCAGGATGCCCGCGTAGAGCGCCGGCTTCGGGATCTTCAGCAGCTTCACCCACAGCCCGACCAGCGGCAGGTTCAGCACCAGCAGCATCACGTTGCCGATGTACATCGACGCGATCAGCGCCCACACCAGCGCCGACGAGGTCTGGAACAGCGTCGGGCCGGGCTGGATGCCGTAGTTCTGGAACGCCGACAGCAGGATCGCCGCGGTGGTGGAGGTGGGGATGCCCAGCGTCAGCAGCGGCACCAGCGTGCCGGCCACCGCCGCGTTGTTGGCGGCCTCCGGGCCGGCCACGCCTTCGATCGCGCCGACGGTGCCGAACTCTTCCGGGTGCTTCGACAGCTTGCGCTCGGCGCCGTACGACAGGAAGGTCGGGATCTCGGTGCCGCCGGCCGGGATGGTGCCGAACGGGAAGCCGATCAGCGTGCCGCGCAGCCAGGCCGGCCACGAGCGCTTCCAGTCGCCCTTCGTCATCCACAGGCTCGACATCTTGTTGCGCGTCTCGTCCTGGCGGCCCTCGTACATCATCGTATACATCGCCTCGCCGACCGCGAACAGCCCGACCGCCACCAGCACCACCTCGATGCCGTCGACCAGTTCGGGCACGTTGTTCAGCGTGAAGCGCGCCTGGCCGGAGATCTGGTCGATGCCGATGATGCCGATCGACAGGCCCAGCACCAGGCTGGTCATGCCGCGCAGCGTGCTCTGCCCGAGCACCGACGACACGGTCGTGAAGGCCAGCAGGATCAGCGCGAAGTACTCCGGCGGGCCGAAGCGCAGCGCGAACTCGGCGAGGCCGGGCGCGAACAGCGTGACGAGCACCGTGGCGATCGTGCCGGCGAAGAACGAGCCGATCGCCGAGGTGGCGAGCGCCGCGCCGGCGCGGCCGCTCTTGGCCATCAGGTTGCCCTCCATCGCGGTGACCATGCTGCCGGTCTCGCCCGGGGTGTTCAGCAGGATCGAGGTGGTCGAGCCGCCGTACATCGCGCCGTAGTAGATGCCGGCGAACATGATCATCGACGCGGTCGGTTCGACGTGCGAGGTGATCGGCAGCAGCATCGCCACCGTCAGTGCCGGGCCGATCCCGGGCAGCACGCCGATCGCGGTGCCGATCAGGCAGCCGAGCAGCGCCCACATCAGGTTGATCGGCGTGCCCGCCGTCATGAAGCCTTGCAGCAGCGAATTCCAGATGTCCATGATGGTGATGCTCTAGAGGTCAGATCCAGCCGGAGCTGGTGAGGCCGGGGAGGGTCAAACCCAGCAGCTTCGTGAACAGCCAGTAGACCGGCGCCGACAACGCGGCACCGACCAGCACGTCGCGCACCCAGTCGGCCAGCGTCGCGCGCCCCGCCCCCATCGACAGCCGGAAACCGCGCGCCGCCAGCACGAACAGCAGCGAGCACGACGGGATGAAGCCCACGCGGGTGATCAGCGCCGCATTCAGCAGCAGGCCGGCCGACAGCCAGGCCATGCCGGCCCAGTACGGCGCGGGGGTGTCCTCGCTGCCCTCGGGCATCGCGCGAAAGCCGCCGGTCGCGGCCTGYACGATCAGCAGCAGCCCGCACAGCGCCATCGCCGCCGCCATCAGCCACGGCAGGAAACCCGCGCCGACGCCCCCGTAGCCGGCCTCGCTCTTGATCTGCGCCGCACCGATGGCCATCACGGCCCCCAGGCCGATCGCGCCGGCACCGATGCCGATCTCGGATCGCTTGTTCATGGGCTTGTTCATGGTCTACCTCCTTGCGTCATTCAATCCGCCCCTCAAACGCAGGCTGGCCGGCGCACAGCGCCGGCCAGCCGTACTGCAGGGAACCTGCGATCCGGGCAGTTACAGCATGCCCAGCTTCAGCATCAGCGCACGCAGGCGCGCGGTGTCGTCGTCGACGAACTTGCCGAAGTCGTCGCCGGTCATCAGCGCCGAGTTCCACTTGTTGTTGGCCAGCGTCTCGGCCCAGCTCTTGGTCTTGGTGGCCTTGGAGACCGCCTCGACCAGCTTCTGGCGCTGTGCCGGCGTGATGCCGGGCGCGCCGTACACGCC
>NZ_JBFUFP010000761.1:0-2673 GCF_056403375.1 Rhizobacter sp. P2_H2 | reverse complement strand
GGCCGGAGCTGGTGACGCGCGTCGGTGCGGGCCTGGTGCTGGTGTCGTTCGCGGTGATGGGGCTGATGCCGTTCGTGCCGCCGCAGGCGCAGCTCGGGCTGCTGGTCGCGAGCGCGATCGGCTTCGACCTCGGCATCCAGGTCGCGCTGATCGCGCACCAGACCATCGTCTACGGCATCGACCCCGGCGCGCGCAGCCGCCTCAACGCGGTGCTGTTCACGACGGTGTTCATCGGCATGGCGACCGGCTCGGCGCTGGGCAGCGTGGCGCTCGCGCACTGGGGCTGGATGGCGGTGACGGCGCTGTCGGCCGGCGCGGCAGCGCTGGCGCTGGCCGTGCGGATGTGGCGTTGACAGCCGTCAGCGATCCCGGTTGCGGAACGCCAGCCAGCCCGCCACCGCAGTGAACACCACGACGAACAGCACCACTACGAGGAAGCCGTGCTTGTGCTCGCCGAACGGGATGCCGCCGACGTTCATCCCGAAGAAGCCGGTCGTGATGTTGATCGGCAGCGCCAGCACCGTGACCATCGTCAGCGTGAACAGGCTGCGGTTGGTCTGCTCGCCGACCTGCGCGGCGATCTCTTCCTGCAGCAGCTTGATGCGCTCCTGCAGCGCCGCGAGGTCGCGGATCACCAGCGAGAACTCCTCGGTGGCCTGGCGCAGCTCGTCGAGGTCGGTCGCCGCCACCCAGGGCGGCGGCTGGCGCAGCAGCCGGAACAGCGCGCCCGGCTCCGGCGCCAGCAGGCGCTGCAGCCGCACCAGCACGCGGCGCAGCTGGCCGAGCTCGGCACGCCGGCGGTCGAGGCGGCCGCGCAGCAGGCTGTCCTCGATGCTGTCGACCTTCAGCGTGGCCTCGCGCACGATGCGCACCAGCACGTCGCCCTGGTCCTCGAGCAGGTGGTTCAGCAGGTCGACCGACGAGCCGAAGCGCACGCCCTGCTTCACCGCCTCGCGCAGCCGGTCGATCGAGCGCAGCGGGTGCGCCCGCGCGCTGACGGCCAGCCGCGCGTCGACGCTCATCCACAGCGTCGCGATCTCCGACGGGTCGAACGCGAATTCATAGGCCACGTCGTTGACGACGGCGATCAGGTTGTCCTGCGCGTCCTCGATGCGCGTCGAGCGCGAGCCCTGCTGCAGCGCCTCGAAGAACTCCGGCGCGAGCGGCAGGTTGGCCTGCATCCAGGCCTGCGAGGTGGCCGCGGTGAGGTCGAAATGCAGCCAGATGAAGGACGCATCGCCGGCCGGCTGCTTCAGCCACTCGACGGCCTGGGCCAGGTCGATCGGCTCGCCGCATTCGGTCGGCGAGAAGCGGTAGCCGCACAGCAGGCCGTTCTGCTGGGCTCCGTAAGTGATGGGMATGGGCGCTCCTCCTGTGATGCATGCGCGGCAACCCGCGATGAGAACACGGCTTGATGACATGCCGGCTTTGCAAGCGGGTGTAAGAACAGAAAAGGTGAAACGCCATGAATGCGCTTTCACGGAACTTCGCTGATCATCGCGGCGCTGCAACCCGTCCCCACCGAAGCATGAAGCGCCTGCCCCTGTCCACGACGACCCACATCGCCTTGCTGTTCACCGCCGTCGCGCTCGCCGCCTGCGGTGGCAAGGATGACGGGGACACGCCCGCCGGTTCGCCGCCGGCATCGACGCCCTCGCCGGCTCCCGCACCTGCTCCCGCACCTGCTCCGGCCCCCGCACCGTCGCCTTCGCCCGCCCCATCGCCCGCACCGGCTCCTTCCCCGGCCCCGGCTCCTTCGCCCGCACCCGCGCCGTCGCCTGCGCCAGCCCCCGCTCCGGCACCCTCGCCCGCCCCGGCCCCCGCCCCCACGGCGACCCCGGCGCTCACCAGCGTCGAGCTCGCGCAGACCCACGTCATCCCGCCCACCGGCCGCGGCATGCAATCGGCCAACGACGTGAAGAACAAGGTCACCAAGCGCCTGCTGCTGGTGGCCGACCGCGCCGCGCTGCTGATGGTGCAGCCGTCTGCGAACGTGACGTCGCTGGTGGTGCGCGCCAAGCTGGCCGACGGCCGCACGCTCGGCCCGCTGACGATGAACGCCCCGGCGAAGCTGCCCGCCACCGACGGCGGCCGCCCGGCCTATTCCGCCGTCAAGTACAGCGCGCTGCTGCCGCGCGAGTGGATCCAGATCGGCGCGACGCTCGAGGTCGGCCAGGGCGATTTCTCGTCGCCGCGCAGCGTGGCGCTGAGCGTCACGCCGGCCACCACGCTGACGCACCACACGATTCCGGTCTACCTGTTCGGCGCGCGCGCGGCGCAGTCTGTGGTGCCGGACTGGGCGCTGTCGTCGGCGTCGACCAACGGCTACACGCTCGACCAGGAGTACCTGCAGAAGCTGCCGGTCGCGAACCTCGCCCAGGTGACGACCGGTGCCGTCACGCTCGACCAGCTGGCCGTGCCGGCCCGCAACGACGACCAGTTCTGCTACCCGGCGATGAGCTTCGGCTCGTGGGCCGACTTCAAGGCGGCCGGCGGCGACACCAACGCCCGCATCTACAGGCTGCTCAGCGACATGCGCGGTCCCGCCGCGAACCGGGACGGCAACTTCGCGGCCGGCTTCTACGGCTTCGTGCAGACGGTGGACGGCGGCCGGCAGGTCGCCGCATCGACCGGCGGCGGGCTCGGCGGCGGCGGTGTCGGCACCTCCGGCGG
>NZ_JBFUFP010000760.1:0-2676 GCF_056403375.1 Rhizobacter sp. P2_H2 | reverse complement strand
TCGGCACCTTCGGCGTGATGTACCTGCTGGGCTACAGCCTGAACAACCTGAGCCTGATGGCGCTGACGATCGCCACCGGCTTCGTCGTCGACGACGCGATCGTGATGATCGAGAACATCGCCCGCTACATCGAGGAAGGCGAGCCGCMGATGCAGGCGGCGCTSAAGGGCGCSASGCAGATCGGCTTCACSMTCATCTCSCTGACCGTSTCGCTGATCGCGGTGCTGATCCCGCTGCTGTTCATGGSSGAYGTGGTGGGSCGGCTGTTCCGCGAGTTCGCGGTGACGCTCGCGATCACGATCCTGATCTCGGCCGTGGTGTCGCTGACGCTGGTGCCGATGATGTCGGGGCGCTGGCTGACACAGCATGAAGACCCGAAGACCGCGAAGGGGTTTGCAGCGGCGACCCAGCGCCTGTTCGACCGCGTGATCGCGCAGTACGACGTCTGGCTCACCTGGGTGCTCGACCGCCAGGCGCTCACGCTGCTGGTGGCCGCCGCGACGCTCGCGCTGACCATCGTGCTGTACCTGGTGATCCCGAAGGGCCTGTTCCCGACCCAGGACACCGGCCAGCTGAAAGCCCGCCTCGAAGCCGCACAGGACGTCTCGTACAGCCGAATGGCTGCCCTGCAGCAGCAGGCCGCGCAGGCCGTGCTGGCCGACCCGGACGTCGCGAGCCTGAGCTCGTTCACCGGCGTCGACGCGGCCAACAACACGATGCTGAACACCGGCAGCATGCTGATCAACCTGCGCGCCAAGCGCAGCGGCACGCAGGCGCAGATCATGGATCGGTTGCGCGAACGCGTGCAGAAGGTGGCCGGCGTCACGCTCTACCTGCAGCCCACGCAGGACCTGACGATCGACGCCGAATCCGGCCCCACCGAATACCGCGTGTCGCTCGAAGGCGTCAGCAGCGACATCGTCGCCGAATGGGCGCACAAGCTGGCCGACCAGCTGCGCACCGTGAAGCAGGTGCGCAACATCGTCACCGATGCCGGCGCGCAGGGCATGTCGGCCTACATCGACATCGACCGTGACACCGCGTCGCGCCTGGGCATCACCGCCAGCGCCATCGACGACGCGCTGTACAGCGCGTTCGGCCAGCGCATCGTTTCGACGATCTTCACCGAGACCAACCAGTACCGCGTGATCCTCGAAGCGCAACCCGGCCTGGTGAACAGCGCGCAGACGCTGGGCCTGTTGAACCTGCGCACCAGCTCGGGCGAGGCGACGCCGCTGTCGGCGATCGCGACCATCCGCGAGAAGCCGGCGCCGCTGCAGATCACGCACGTCGCGCAGTACCCGGCGACGACGCTCGGCTTCGACACCGCGAGCGGCGAATCGCTCGGCCACGCGGTCGACGCGATCAGGCAGGCCGCGAAGGACATCGCGCTGCCCGCCTCCGTCACGATGACCTTCCTCGGCGCGGCCGGTGCCTACCAGACCTCGCTCGCCAACGAGCTGTGGCTGATCCTCGCGGCGCTGGTGTGCGTGTACATCGTGCTGGGYGTGCTGTAYGARAGCTACATCCACCCGCTGACGATCCTSTCGACSCTGCCGTCGGCCGGCGTCGGCGCGCTGCTCGCGCTGATGCTGTCGGGCAACGACCTGGGCGTGATCGGCATCATCGGCATCATCCTGCTGATCGGCATCGTCAAGAAGAACGCGATCATGATGATCGACTTCGCGATCGACGCCGAACGCAGCCAGGGCAAATCGCCGCGCGAGGCCATCCACCAGGCGGCGCTGCTGCGCTTCCGGCCGATCCTGATGACGACGCTGGCGGCGCTGTTCGCCGCGCTGCCGCTGATGTTCGGCGGCGGCGAAGGCTCCGAGCTGCGCATGCCGCTCGGGCTGTCGATCTTCGGCGGGCTGATCGTCAGCCAGGTGCTGACGCTCTTCACGACGTCGGTGATCTACCTCGGCTTCGACCGGCTGGGCCGGCGCGTGCGCCGCGCCGGCGCCCTGCCCGAGCGTTCTTCCACGGACGGAGCGGCGGGATGAACCTGTCCAGGCCCTTCGTCACGCGGCCGATCGCGACCGTGCTGCTGACCATCGGCATGGCGCTGGCCGGCATCGGCGCATTCTTCGTGCTGCCGGTGGCGCCGCTGCCGCAGGTGGATTTCCCGACCATCTCGGTCAGTGCCTCGCTGCCCGGCGCGAGCCCCGACACGATGGCCAGCAGCGTCGCCACGCCGCTGGAGCGCCACCTCGGCACCATCGCCGGCGTCAACGAGATGACCTCGTCGAGCTCGAGCGGCTCGGCCCGCGTGACGCTGCAGTTCGACCTGAGCCGCAACATCGATGGCGCGGCGCGCGAGGTGCAGGCGGCCATCAATGCGTCGCGCGCCGACCTGCCGTCCACGCTGCGCAGCAACCCGACCTATCGMAAGGCGAACCCGTCGGACGCGCCGATCATCATCCTCGCGCTGACCTCGAAGACCCGCACGCCGGGACAGATCTACGACGCGGTGTCGAACATCGTGCAGCAGAAGCTCGCGCAGGTCGACGGCGTCGGCGACGTCGAGCTCGGCGGCGGCTCGCTGCCGGYCGTGCGCGTGGAGCTGCTGCCGTTCGCGCTGAACCGCTTCGGCGTCAGCTCCGAGGACGTGCGCGCCGCGATCCAGGCCTCGAACGCGAACCGGCCCAAGGGCGCGATCGAGGACGGCGAGCGCCG
>NZ_JBFUFP010000759.1:0-2683 GCF_056403375.1 Rhizobacter sp. P2_H2 | reverse complement strand
GCGCGGGATCGTCACATCCCGGTCGTCGCTGCCGATGATCTTCTCGGCCGGCACGGACTCCAGGAAAGCCACCGTCTTCGCGATGCGCTCGCGCAACTCGGGCAGCGTCGTCTCCACGTCGTCGAACTTCGGCGCCTCGATGCCGGCCAGCCGGGCCGCGGCGAACTTGGCTGCGTCGCTGGTCAGCTGCACCTGCCGTGTGAACGGCAGCATGTCGGGCGCCAGGCGCGTGCCGAGCAGCACGCTGACGTCGAACTTCTTCGCCTGCGCGCAGGCTTCGGCCTTGTCCAGCCACTTGCCGATGTTGTCGAGGCTGCGCAGGAAGATCGGCACGCTGGCCGAGTACATGGTGAGGGGCATTGCGGTCTCCGGAGGGTTGTGTGAGAAGGGGTGTGGGGCCGGATGCTAGCCGTCCTCGCCGCTTCCTGCTGGCGAGCATGCACAATCAAAGCCGTGAACATCATCATCCTCGACGACTACCAAGATGCGGTCCGCAAGCTCAGGTGCGCCCGGCGCCTGGAGCACTTGAATGCCAAGGTGTTCACCAACACCGTCAAGGGCATCGGCCAGCTGGCGGTGCGCCTGCGCGACGCCGAGGTGCTGGTGCTGATCCGCGAACGCACCCAGTTCCCGCGCCAGCTGCTTGAAAAGCTGCCCAAGCTCAAGCTGATCTCGCAGACCGGCCGCGTCGGCTCGCACATCGACCTCGAGACCTGCACGCGCCTGGGCATCGCGGTGGCCGAAGGCGTCGGCTCGCCGGTCGCGCCGGCCGAGCTGACCTGGGCGCTGATCATGTCGGCGATGCGCCGGCTGCCGCAGTACATCGGCAACCTGAAGCACGGCGCGTGGCAGCAGTCGGGCCTGAAGGCGGCCTCGATGCCGGCCAACTTCAGCCTCGGCATGGTGCTCAAGGGCAAGACCCTCGGCCTGTGGGGCTACGGCAAGATCGGGCAGCTGGTGGCCGGCTACGGCCGCGCCTTCGGCATGCAGGTGGTGGTGTGGGGCAGCGAGGCCTCGCGCGAGAAGGCGCGCGCCGACGGCCACCAGGCCGCCGAATCGCGCGACGCCTTCTTCGAGACCTGCGATGTGCTGTCGCTGCACCTGCGGCTGGTCGACGCGACGCGCGGCATCGTGACCTCCGACGACCTCGCCCGCATGAAGCCGACCGCGCTGCTGGTCAACACCTCGCGCGCCGAGCTGGTCGAGGAAGGTGCGCTGGTCTCGGCGCTGAACCGCGGCAAGCCCGGCATGGCGGCGGTCGACGTGTTCGAGAGCGAGCCGATCCTGCAGGGCCACCCGCTGCTGCGGCTCGAGAATGCGGTGTGCACGCCGCACATCGGCTACGTGGAGCAGGACAGCTACGAGCTGTACTTCAGCGCGGCCTTCGACAACGTCATCAACTTCATCAACGGCACGCCGACGCAACTGGTGAACCCGGAAGCGCTGCGGGTCATCCGTTGAGCGATCCGGTGCTGGAGTCGCGCCAGCCGGGCTCGCTCGGCGAGCTGTTCCGCGTCTTCAACCGCCTCGCGCTGCAGGGCTTCGGCGGCGTGCTGGCGGTGGCGCAGCGCGAGCTGGTCGAGCGCGAGCGCTGGCTCGACCGCGACGAGTTCGTCGAGATCCTGTCGGTCGCCCAGGTGCTGCCGGGGCCGAACATCGTGAACCTGTCGCTGATGATCGGCGACCGCTTCTTCGGGCTGCGCGGCGCGTTCACCGCGCTGGCCGGCATGATGCTCGCGCCGCTCGTCATCGTGCTGGTGCTGGCGGCGCTGTACGCACGGGCCGCGCAGCAACCGCTGGTCAGCGGCGCCCTGCGCGGCATGGGCGCGGTCTCGGCGGGGCTGATCATCGCGACCGGCCTGAAGCTCGCCACCAGCCTGAAGCGCAACGAGATGGGCCTGCCGCTCAGCCTCGCGATCGGCGCCTGCACCTTCGTGATGGTCGCGCTGATGCGCTGGCCGCTGGTGTGGGTGCTGGCGGGGCTGGGCGCCGTCGGCATCGCGGCGGCGTGGTGGAGGCTGCGGCGGTGAGCCTGTTCGACCTGCATGGCCTGAGTGCGAACGACCTGTTCGCGCTGTTCACCCACTTCCTGATGCTGAGCCTGCTGGCCGTCGGCGGTGCGATCACCACCGCGCCCGACATGCACCGCTACCTGGTCGGCGAGCGGCACTGGCTGAGCGATGACCTGTTCACCGCCTCGGTCGCGCTGGCGCAAGCGGCACCGGGGCCGAACGTGCTGTTCGTCGCGGTGCTCGGCTTCAATGCGGCGGGGCTCGCGGGTGCGGCGGTCACGCTGCTGGGCATCATGCTGCCGTCGACCACGCTCGCGCTGTGGGCCACGCGCTGGGGCCATTCGCGGCGCGAGACGCTGGGCGTGCGGGCCTTCAAGACCGGCCTCGCGCCGTTGACGCTCGGCCTGCTGCTGGCCACCGGCTGGATCCTCTCGGACCCGGTGCGCAGCGAGCCCGGTGCGATCGTGCTGATCGGGCTGACGATCGCGGTGATGCTGAAGACGCGCCTGAGCCCGCTGTGGATGGTGGCACTCGGCGCGGTGGTCGGCGCGCTCGGCTGGGTCTGATTCGTAGCCCGGGTGACAACCCGGGCTCAACCCCCACTTGTTCGCTTGTCACCTCCCAAAAGGCAGGGCGGTGGCAGAAGGCGGGTGCGGGGAGTCTGTGGAGCG
>NZ_JBFUFP010000758.1:0-2685 GCF_056403375.1 Rhizobacter sp. P2_H2 | reverse complement strand
TCTGCGAGGCCTTCAGGCTCTCGGAGATGTCGACCTTCATCGTGTCGCCCACCGCCTGCGGCCGGCGCTCGCCCGAGAACAGCGCGGTCGATTCGAGCTGCGGCTGGTAGATGGCGCCGTTGCTGCGGCGCTCGATGAACATCGGCGCCAGCGGCGGCGCGGCGCTCACCGGGCCTGGCACCAGGCTCGGCGGCGGGCTCGCACAGGCACCCAGCGCCAGCACACACGTCGCTGCCGCACCACGTACCGCGTACTTCGGGGGTTTCATTCGAATCCTTGGATGAGTGCCCGCACCACCGGTGCGAGCTTGGTTCTTGTCGTGGCCCACTTGCTGGCGCCGAAGCCGGCGTCGTCGACGCTGTAGCCGCTGCTCGCGAGCAGCGCGCCACCCGATCGCTGCAGGCTCATCGAGGCCGCGCTCAGGTAGGGCCGGGCCACTTCGCCGAACGGCGGCGTCTCCCAGTCCACCGTCGCCGCGTAGCGCAGCCAGACCTCGCAGTCGTCCGCACCGGCACCGGCCTCGTAGACGCGGCTCGCGACGCCGATGCCGCGCAACTCGGCCTGCAGCGCCGGCACCAGGTCGGGCAACGGCGCGTTGCGGTTGAACTCGATGCACAGCCGCTTTACCGGCGCATCGCCGTAGTGGACGGTGTTGATCGCATGCGACGGCGAGCGGCCGATCGCGAGCGAGGTGGCGCTGCCGGTGGCCTTCACCAGCTCCCAGGTGGGCACCGGGCTCAGGATCGAACAGGCGCTCAGGGCCAGGCAGGCAGCCGCCAGCGCGGCAAGGCGGATGTGCATCGCGGCCTCAGACGATCTCGTCGATGCGGCCGGCCAGCTCGAGCCCGGCCTGCGCCGCATAGCCAGCCGCCACCTGCACCGCGTCGCCGACCAGCCCGTCGGGCTCGCCGAGCGCCGCGAGCGCGAGGTGGGCGACCACCTGCGCGGCGTCGAGCGCGTCGGGCGAGCCTCCCGCATCGTTGTCGACCCGCGCCTGGCCTTCATGGCTGAGCGAGACGCTGGTGCTGCCGGTGCTGGCGCCGGCGGCTGCCGGTGCCGTCGGTGCGCGGGCCGACGACGCGGCCGGGGCCGCGTGCGCCGTGGAAGCGCCCGCGCCGATCGAAGCTGCGTGCGCCATCTCAGGCGGTCTGACGCGGCGTGGTGGCGGCGGCGAGCGACACCGTCGAGAGCGAGCTCGCCAGGTCGGGCTTCGGCGGCACCGAGGCGGCTGCGGCCGGCGCAGCCTCGGCAGCATCTGCCGCCGGAGTGGCTGCCGGCTTCAGGCTGGAACCGAATCCACCGGTGGCACCCGCGGGCGGCGTGGCGGCAGGCTTCGGGAGGGAGCGGGCCGACAGGTCGGCGGAGGGACGGGCGACATGCATGGTGCGTGATCCGTGGGGTTGCGATGAGAGTGAATTGTTCTCAAGGCACGCCCGCTCGATCGCCGGAAAAGCGTGTCGCGCGATGGCTGCGAAGGGGCCTGGGTGATGGATGTCACCCAGGGCGGGATGTCACCCAGGGCGCTTCGGCCTGGCGCGCACGCTCACTCCACCAGCAGCCGGTAGCCGACCCCGGTCTCGGTGAGGATGTGGCGCGGCTGCGCCGAGTCGGCCTCGAGCTTCTGCCGCAGGTTGCCCATGTAGACGCGCAGGTAGTGCGTGCTCTGCGCATGCCCCGGCCCCCACACCTCGCGCAGCAGGTACGGGTGCGTCAGCACCCGGCCGGCGTTGGCGATCAGCACGCCGAGCAGCCGGTACTCGATCGGCGTCAGGTGCACCTCGGCGCCGCGCCGGCGCACCAGGCGCGCCGCCTGGTCGACCTCGACATCGCCGAAGTGGAACACCGCGTCGGCCGGTGCCCGCCCGGCCCGCATGCGGCGCAGGTTGGCACGCGTGCGCGCGAGCAGCTCGGCCACGCCGAACGGCTTGGTGATGAAGTCGTCGGCCCCGGCATCGAGCGCCGCCACCTTTTCGCTCTCCTGCGTGCGCGCCGACAGCACGATGACCGGCACGCCCGACCAGGTGCGCAGCTGGCGGATGAAGTCGACGCCGTCGCCGTCGGGCAGGCCGAGGTCGGCGATCACCAGGTCGGGGCGCCGCGTGCCGGCTTCGATCAGCCCCTGCTTCACGGTGCCGGCCTCGAACACCTGCCAGCCCTCGCCCTCCAACGAGAGGCGGACGAACTGGCGGATCTCGCGCTCGTCCTCGAGCACCAGGGCGGTCGGCAGCGGGGTGGACATCAGGTCTCCTGGTCGAGTGCCGGCGGCGTACCGAGCGGCAGGCTGAAGGTGAAGGTCGCGCCCGATCCCGGCCGCTGCGCGGGCGCGGGCTCGACGCGGATGCGCCCGCGGTGCGCCTCGACGATGGCACGGCAGATCGCCAGCCCGAGGCCGACGCCCGGCGTCGCCGATTCAGTCTGGCCGCGGGTGAACTTCTCGAAGATCCGCTCCTCCTGGCCGGGCGCGACGCCGGGGCCGTGGTCGCGCACGCTGACGAGCAGCTCGCCGCCCTCCGCCCGCGCGAGGATCTCGACCGGCGCATCGGGCGGCGTGTACTTGCCGGCGTTCTCCAGCAGGTTGACCAGCACGCGCTCGATCAGCACCGCATCGCATTCCACCAGCGACACGCCGGGCTCGATGCGGATCGCGAGCGGCCGCGCGCCGAGCGCGTCGTGCGAGGCCGCCAC
>NZ_JBFUFP010000757.1:0-2695 GCF_056403375.1 Rhizobacter sp. P2_H2 | reverse complement strand
GGCCTGCACCGCGTAGCGGTCGTGCGCGGTGACGAAGACGATGGCGGGGGCCGGCTCGGGCAACGATGCGGCGACGTCGAGGCCGCTCGGGCCCGGCATCTGCACGTCGAGGAACAATGCATCGGGCGCCTGCGCGGCGATCGCCGCCAGCGCTTCCTCGCCGTCGCGCGCCTGGCCGGTCACCTCGACATCGGCGAACGCGAGCAGCAGGCGGCGCAGGCGCTCGCGCGCCGGAGTCTCGTCGTCGACGATCAGCACCCGCATGGCAGCTCGACGCGGGCCAGCACGCCGCCGCCGTCGCGCGCCTGCAGCGTCAGCGAGGCGCTGTCGCCATGGCGTGTCAGCAGGCGCTGCCGCAGGTTGCCGAGGCCCACGCCCCAGGGCACATCGGGCCCCGGGGGCAGCTCGCCGGCGTCGTCCTGCACCTCCAGGCACAGGCGCGCACCGGCGCGGCGCGCGCGCACGACGATGCGGGTGGGGGCCAGGCGGCGCTCGACGCCGTGGCGGAAGGCGTTCTCGAGCAGGGGTTGCAGCAGCAGCGACGGGACCTTGCACGGACGGGTGGCGGGGTCGATGTCGAAGACGATGTCGACGCGTTCGGCGAAGCGCTCGCGCATGATGGACGCGTAGGCTTCGAGCAGCGTGAGCTCGTCGGCCAGCGTGGTCTCGGGGTGGCGCGCCAGGTCGGTGGCGGCGCGCAGCAGCGCAGCCAGGCGCATCAGCAGCGTGTCGGCCAGCGCCGGGTCGGTGTGGATCGTCGAGGCGATCGTGTTGAGCGCGTTGAACAGGAAATGCGGCTCGATCTGCTGGGCCAGCTGCAGCAGCTGCGCGCTTTGCGCCAAGCGCCGCTCGCGTTCGAGCCGCAGCCGCGCCGAGGCCAGCGCCGCATGCGAGCGCAGCCCGAAGACGATCGCGACGAACAGCAGGTAGAACATCGAGAACTTCAGCGCCTCGTAGCGGAACACCACCGGCCACGGGTCGTGCGTGTAGGTCTCGCCGGCGAGTGCGTGGACCGCGTGGCGCAGCCCGAACACCGCGGCGATGAAGCAGGGCGCGGCCAGCGGCAGCCAGGCGAGGCTCGCGGCGAACCAGCGCCACGGGCGGTTCAGCAGCTCATCGAGACGCCCGGCTCGCCGCCATTGCAGCCAGACGATCAGGCTGGACACGAGCATCGAGCTGCCTTCCCACAGCAGTGGTTTCCAGACGGCGGTGCCGCCCTGGCGCAGGTGATCCTGCACGCCGATGGTCATCATCAGCACCCAGAACAACGCCCAGGCGATGCCGAAGGCGAGACGCGGCATCGCTGCCGCGTCGTCGTGATCTCTGTCGGTAGAGAGAGAGGAGAGGGCCGTCATGCTCCCGCATTGTTGCCCCGGGGTCCGCCGGGCGCCATGGTTCGAGGGTGAACCGGGCCCGGGCGGGGGTGAGACGGATCAGGCTTCGGCCTTGGTCTTCGCGGTCTTCTTGGGAGCGGCACCGGCGCGGGGGCCGTTGGCAAACAGGGCCTCGATCTTGGCGTCGTGCTCCATCAGGTCGGCGGCGACGCCGCGCAGCTTGTCGGCACGCGCGAACACGCGGCGTTGCAGCTGGGCGATGCCAGCCGACTGTTCAACGCGTTGCAGGACGGTACCGGGGTCAATGGTCGATTCGAAGGGGTTGTTGACGTAGGTCGTGTCGTACATCGGGGTCTTCTCTTGTTTGTTGGCTCTGTCAACGCCGACCGCTGTTTGCCACCAGACAGCCGCGCGCGCCTCCCAACGGGGGCAGGGCGCGGATTCTCGCCGATGGCTCGCCGCCTGCGAAGCCCCGGCGGCGTATTGAAGGGACTCTCGGTGTGTCGCGGCATTTCAGAGAATCCCGACAAAACTCGAGGGTCTATGGTGTTGACGATTCAAAGTGGTCTGTGCATAATCGTGGGCTTCGCTGATGACAAATCAACGAAGCGACCCAACAACAGATTGGTTTCGGCRGGCGGCGAAAGCGGCGGCAGAAAAAAATCAAAACAAGTTGTTGAAGTCGAGCAAAAAGGTGCTACAGTCTAAGGCTGCGCTGAACGAGACAGATCGAACAGCAAAGCAAGACGGTTTRACCGGATTGCAGCTCTTTAAAAACAWACAGCCGATAAGTGTGGGCGTTGGAAGGCGAGTRCCGAAGAGTCGAAAGACTCGAGGTCTCATGGACCTTAAACGCTCATGAAGTGAAGTTCACTTCAATTCATTGAGTAAATTATCAAGATCGAACTGAAGAGTTTGATCCTGGCTCAGATTGAACGCTGGCGGCATGCCTTACACATGCAAGTCGAACGGCAGCACGGGAGCAATCCTGGTGGCGAGTGGCGAACGGGTGAGTAATATATCGGAACGTGCCCAGTTGTGGGGGATAGCCCGGCGAAAGCCGGATTAATACCGCATACGACCTGAGGGTGAAAGCGGGGGATCGCAAGACCTCGCGCAATTGGAGCGGCCGATATCAGATTAGCTAGTTGGTGGGGTAAAGGCCTACCAAGGCGACGATCTGTAGCTGGTCTGAGAGGACGACCAGCCACACTGGGACTGAGACACGGCCCAGACTCCTACGGGAGGCAGCAGTGGGGAATTTTGGACAATGGGCGCAAGCCTGATCCAGCCATGCCGCGTGCGGGAAGAAGGCCTTCGGGTTGTAAACCGCTTTTGTCAGGGAAGAAACGGTCTGATCT
>NZ_JBFUFP010000756.1:0-2697 GCF_056403375.1 Rhizobacter sp. P2_H2 | reverse complement strand
CGTACCCGCTTCGTCGCCGATTTCATGGGGCACGGCAACCTGCTACCGCGCGAATGGGTGCGCGAGGCGGCGACCGAGCTGCTGAGCGGCGATCCGATCGGCGACGCGGCATGCGTACGGCCCGAGCGGGTGGTGCTGGCGCCGGACCCGCACGGCGACAGCCGCGTGATCGACCTCAGCTTCCTCGGCAACCTGCGCCGGCTGCGCGTGAGCTGGCGGGGCCGCGAACTGCTGGCCGAGCTGCCGGCGGCCGGTCCGGCGTTGCTGCCGGGTGACGCCGTCTCGGTGCAGATCGCAGCGGCCGATTGCGCGTGGGTGGCAGGGTGATCGACGCGCCGCTCGACCGCTGGTTGCTGCGCGCCTGCCTGTGGATCCCGCTGGCGGCGCTGATCCTGTTCTTCGGCGTGCCGATGCTGACGATCGCGTGGCGCAGCCTGCTCGACGAGGGGGGCGGCGTCGGTGTGTCGAACTGGGTGGCGCTGTGGGAGACGCCCGGCGTGTGGCGCGCGCTCGCGCACAGCCTGGTACTGGGCGTCTCGGCGACCGTGATCACCGTGCTGCTCGCCTTCGTGGTCGCGTTCGGGCTCGAGCGCACCGCGATGCCGGGCAAGCGCTTCATCGGGGCAAGCCTGGCGCTGCCGGTGCTGGCGCCGTCGCTGGTGCTCGGCCTCGGGCTGATCTTCCTGCTGGGGCGCAACGGGCTGGTCGGCAAGCTGCTGGGCGCGCGCCTCGAGGTGTACGGATTCAGCGGGCTGTTGATCGCCGACGTGATGTACGCACTGCCGCAGGCCGCGATGATCCTGCGCGCCGCGTTCCGGCATGGCGATGCGCGCCACTACGAGGCGGCCGAGCTGCTGGGCGCGACACCGTGGCGGCGCTTCGTCGACATCACATTGCCGGGCATGCGCTATGCACTGCTGAGCGCGGCCTTCGTCGTCTTCACGGTGACGATCACCGATTTCGGCAATGCGGTGGTGATCGGCGGCGACTATCCGGTGCTCGCGACCGAGATCTACAACCAGGTGAGCGGACAGATGAAGTTCGGGCTCGGCGCGGTGGTCGGCCTGCTGCTGCTGCTGCCGGCGGGGCTGTCGGTGTGGATCGAGCATGTCGCTGCGCGCCGGCAGGCAGGGCTCGGCGCCGAATCGGCACGCCCGCCGAGGCCGGTGCCATGGGCCCGGCGCGACGTGCCGTTCTTTGTCGGCAACCTGCTGATCGCCGGCTCGCTGGCCTGCGTGGTCGGCACGGTGGTGATCGGCAGCCTGATGCGGTTGTGGCCCTACAAGCTGGAGTTCACGCTGAAGCACTACGACATCACGCTGGCGGGCGGCTATGCACCGCTGTGGACGTCGCTGGCGGTGTCGGTGCTCACCGCGGTGCTGGGCACGCTGCTGCTGCTCGGTCTGGCATTGGCGGCGCGGCGATTGCCGCCTGCGCCTGCGCGCGCGGTGGCGCTGCTGTCCGCCTTGCCGGTGGCGGTGCCCGGCCTGGTGCTGGGCCTGTCGTACGTGTTTGCGTTCAACCGCCCGCAATGGCCGTTTGCGGCGTTGTACGGCTCGGTGCTCCTGCTGGCGCTGTGCAACTTCTACCACTACCACACGCAGGCCTACGTGACGATGTCCAGCGGCGTGCGCGCGGTCCCCGACGCGTTGGAGGAGGCCTGCAGCGCGCTCGGCGGCAGTGTGTGGCGGCATTGGCGCGACGTCTACGTGCCGGCGCTGCGGCCCACGTTGTGGACGGTGGCGCTGTTCCTGTTCATGCGCTCGATGGTCACGTTGTCGGCGGTGATCTTCCTGATCACGCCGTCGACGATGCTGGGCGCGGTGAGCGTGATGCGGCTCGACGAGGCCGGGTTCACATCGCAGGCGGCGGCGTTCTCGACCTGCATCATGTTGATCGTCGGTGTGTCGGCCTGGCTGCTGCAGGTCTTGACGCGATCGAGGAGCCCTTGAACCGATGTTGCAGGAAGACCGATACCAGCGGTTGCGCGACCTGCTCGCGAACTTCCAGCGCTTGAGCACCGAGCGCATCGCGAGCGATCTCGGCGTTTCGCGCGAGACGGTGCGCCGCGACGTGATGGCGCTGGAGGCCACGGGTGAATTGCGGCGCGTGCACGGGGGGGTCGTCGCGACCGCTCCGGAGCCGGAAGCGCCGATCGGCGAGCGCATCAAGGTGCGCCTGGCGGAGAAGCGCTCGATCGCGCGCGCTGCGGCCCGGCTGCTGCGGCCGGGCCAGACCTTGTTCCTCGATGCGGGCAGCACGGTGTCGGCGCTGGCGGAGGAACTGGCGTCGCTGAGCGGCCTGACGGTGATCACCAACTCGTTCGATGTGGCGATGAAGCTGGTGGCGACCGACGCGCGGCGCCACGAGGTGATCCTGCTGGGTGGGCGCCCGGTGGCCGACATCGGCGCGACCTACGGCGAGCAGACCGTGGCCGAGATCCATCGCCACCATGCCGACGTGGCGTTGTTGTCGCCGGTATCGCTGCATGCGGTGCACGGCGCGACGAGCTACGAGCACCGCGAGGCCGAGGTGGCGCGGGCGATGGTGGCCTGTTCTAAGCGGCGGGTGATGCTGGCCGACCACGGCAAGCTCGGGCAGGCGAGCCGGGTCGGATGGTGCGCGGTGAACGACATCGACCAGATCGTCACCGACGGGCGGGCGCGCCGGATGCCGGCGCTCGAGGCGCTTCGGGAG
>NZ_JBFUFP010000755.1:0-2700 GCF_056403375.1 Rhizobacter sp. P2_H2 | reverse complement strand
CCTCTGCACCGATCGCGCGTCGCTGGCCGGCCGCGCGCTGCCCGATGGCGTGCGCTGGGTCGAGATCCACCCGCTCGACAGCATCGAGGCCTATTCCGACTTCATGATCAAGGGGCTGGCGCCGCACCTGCGCACCAGCCACCTGCTGGTCGTGCAATGGGACGGCTACGTGCTGAACCCGGCCGCCTGGCGCGAAGAGTTCCTGTCGGTCGACTACATCGGTGCGCCGTGGAACCACATCCCCGAGCCCTGGAAGGTCGGCAACGGTGGCTTTTCGCTGCGTTCCGCCGCGTTGCTGCAGGCCCTGCAGGACCCGGCGATCCGCCCCGAGCATCCCGAAGACCTCTGCATCTGCAAGACGAACCGGCCGGCGCTCGAGGCGAAGGGCCTGCGCTTCGCGCCGCTGGGGATGGCCGGGCGCTTCGCGGTCGAGGACGGCCCGCTGTCGGCCGAGGTGTTCGGATTCCACGGCCCCTACCACCTGCCTTCGCTGCTGCCACCGGCCGAGGTGCTGGCCTTCGTCGAGTCGCTGTCGACGGGCGCGCTGCGGGCCCACTACTTCGGCAGCCTGCTGCGCGAGCTGGTGCACGGCGCGCGGCGCAACCCCGCGTTGCGGCCGGCACTGGCCGCGTTCCAGCAGCTGGTGCTGCGCGCGATCGACGAATTGGACGACGCGGCGAGCCTGTCGTCGCAGGCGCTCGGCATGCTGAAGGCGCTGATCCGCCACGGCCCGCACGCCTGCGCCGCGCGGTTGCTGGCGCGTCGCCGCGCTGCCTCGGGCCGGCGCTTCGGCGAGCCGAAACTGTGGCTGCGATTGCAATTCAACGCACTGCGCGCGGGAGTGCAGGCCCGATGACGGCCGGGCCGGACTGGCTCGTGCGCTATGCGGGCGCCACCTGGACGCCGCCGTTCCCGCAGGCGCTGCCGTCCAACGCGCAGGCCTTCGCGGCAACGGCGTCGCCCTGGAAGGCGGCACGCCGCCGTGCGTTGCGCGAGCTGAACCTGGCGTGGCACGGCCAGGGCCCGCTGCTGCAGCCACGCATCGACACCGCCCGGCACCGCCGCGTGCTGTGGATCCACCAGGGCACGCCGCAGGTCGGCGATTCGCTGATGGACCTCGCGGCGCGGGTGCTGCTGCAGGGTCGCGTCGCGCGGCTGGACCTGCTGACCGATGCGCACCTGCTGCCGCTGTACCGCAGCGATGCGGTGTTCTCGAACGTCGCCGCGTCGGCACGCGAGCTGCCGGCCGACGGCTACGACCTGGTGCTGCTGCACAGCATGGCCTCGCGCTCGGTGCGCGACAAGCTGCGGCACTTCCGCCGCGTGCCGTTCGTGCATCTGCAGGGCTGCTACACCGGCCCCGAGTTCAACCGCACGCTGTTCGGCTTCTACCGGCTGGCGCAGTTGATGGACCTGCCGGGTGCGGTGCTCGAGGCGGTGGCGCGCCCGACGATGCAGACCTCGCTGGCCGAGCAGGCCGCGATCGCCGCGCTGGCGATCCCGTCCGGCGCGATCGCGGTCGCGCTCGGCGGCGTGCGCGACTGGCGCACCTACACCCGCTGGATCGAGGTGCTGCGCGGCCTGGCCGCGACCGGCCGGGTGCCGCACATCGTGCTGATCGGCGCCGACAACGGCCTGGCGATGCGCGATGCGATCGTCGCCGCCGAGATCGGCCTGCCGCTGATCGACCGCGTCGCTCGCCACAGCCTCGGCGAGGTGCAGGCGCTGATCGACCGCTGCGCGCTCGCGCTGTGCGCCGACGGCGGCCTGCTGCACGTCGCCCACACGACCGGCACGCCGGCGGTCGCGCTGTTCGCCGGCGAGATCCTGCCGGCCTACCGCGTCACGTCGGCCAACCGCACGACGAGCCTGCACGGCCCCCGGCAGGTCGACGACATCGACCCGGAGGCGGTGCTGGCCGCGGCGCTGTCGTGGCTCAACGCGGCGCCGCGCTGAGGGGCGTGCCGAGCAGGCGCCGGTAGATCGCGAGGTAGGCCTCGGCCGCGCGGTCCCAGCGGAACTGCGCGGCATGGGCACGGATCGCCAGGCCCTCGCGCAGCAGGCGCGGCGTCTCGGCCTCGATCGTGCGGCGCATCGCCTGCGGCTCGAAGCTGTCGAAGTAGCCGGCATGCGCGCCGCCGACCTCCGGCAGGCTGGTCAGCCGCGACAGGAACACCGGCTTGCCGAAGTGCATCGCCTCCAGCGGCGGCAGGCCGAAGCCCTCGGTCAGCGACGGGAACACGAAGGCCTGGCAGTGCGCGTAGAGCCAGGTCTTCTGCGCGTCGCTCACCTCCTGCACCACCGTCACGTTCGCAAGCCCGCGCTCGCGCACCTGCGCGGCCAGCCGGTCCGAATCGCCGGTGCGCGGCCCGGCCAGCACCAGCGCCTGCTGCGGCCACAGCGCGGCCATCTCGACCAGGCTCTGCGGGTTCTTCGACGCCGCCATGCGGCTCAGGTGCAGCAGGTAGCGGCCCGGCACGATGCCGGGCACGGCCTCCTGCGCGTGGGGGTTCAGGTCGCGCGCGCCGTTCGGGATCACCGTGACCGGGCCGGTCCAGCCGAGGTGGCGGCGGATGTCGCCTTCAACGTGGCGCGTCAGCGTGGTCACTTCGTCGAAGTGGCGCAGCCGGCGGCGCAGCTTGTCGAGCGCCTTGCGGGCCTGCGGCTCGGCGTCGTGGTAGACCGGGTTCAGGTCGTGGA
>NZ_JBFUFP010000754.1:0-2705 GCF_056403375.1 Rhizobacter sp. P2_H2 | reverse complement strand
GCCCGAGGGCGCTGCCGCGCCGAAGGCCGATGTGCCGGCCGCGGCGCCGCCCCCGGCCGCGCCGGTCGCTCCGCCGAAGCCACAAGGAACCCAGTGAAGAAATACCTGATCGCCGGCCTGCTGGTCTGGCTCCCGCTGGCCGTCACCATCTGGGTGCTGCACTCGGTGCTGGGCCTGCTGGACGACGTGTTCGGCAGCATGGTCTCGGCCACGCAGGCGGTGCTGCCCGAGGCGGCGCGCCAGCCGCTGACCGACCTGCGCAACATCCCGGGCCTGGGCATCGTGCTGCTGATCGCCGGGCTGCTGCTCACCGGCATGTTCGCCGCCAACATGTTCGGCCAGTGGTGGCTCACGCAGGCGCACCGGGTGCTCAACCACATCCCGATCGTCAAGTCGATCTACAGCTCGGTGAAGCAGGTGTCGGACACGCTGTTCTCGAGCAGCGGCAATGCGTTCCGCGAGGCGGTGCTGGTGCAGTACCCGCGCGCCGGCTCGTGGACGATCGCCTTCGTCACCGGCCGGCCCGGCGGCGAGGCGGCCACGCACCTGAGCGGCGACTACCTCAGCGTGTACGTGCCGACCACGCCGAACCCGACCTCGGGCTTCTTCCTGATGGTGCCGCGCGCCGACGTGGTGGTGCTCAGCATGAGCGTCGACGAGGCGTTGAAGTACGTGATCTCGATGGGCGTGGTGGCGCCGCCGATCCCCGTGCCCGCGGTGCCGCCGGTGCCGCCCGTGCTGCCGCCGGACGAGCCCCGAAATCAGACCGGTTGAGCGCCTGGCAGCCGCTCAACCGGTGCGCAACCCGCGGGGCTTGCAAGCGCGCCCCCCAACGCCTACCACTTTGATTTGATGCCGACGCGCGGTGCACGCGCCGCGCCGGCCACGATGACCGATTCCGGAGAAGACACATGAGAACAACGTATTGCGGCCTCGTCAGCGAGGCACTGATGGGCCAGACCGTCACCCTGATGGGCTGGGCGCATCGTCGCCGCGACCATGGCGGCGTGATCTTCATCGACCTGCGCGACCGCGAAGGCCTGGTGCAGCTGGTGTGCGACCCCGACCGCGCCGAGATGTTCAAGACCGCCGAGGGCGTGCGCAACGAGTTCTGCCTGAAGATCGTCGGCAAGGTGCGCCCGCGCCCGGCCGGCACCGAGAACGCCAACCTCACCAGCGGCAAGATCGAGATCCTGTGCCATGAACTCGAGGTGCTGAACCCGAGCGTCACGCCGCCGTTCCAGCTCGACGACGACAACCTGTCGGAGACCACGCGCCTGACGCACCGCGTGCTGGACCTGCGCCGCCCGGCGATGCAGAAGAACCTGATCCTGCGCTACCGCGTGGCGATGGAGGTGCGCAAGTTCCTCGACGCGAACGGCTTCATCGACATCGAGACGCCGATGCTGACGAAGAGCACGCCCGAGGGCGCACGCGACTACCTGGTGCCGAGCCGCGTCAACGAAGGCATGTTCTTCGCGCTGCCGCAGAGCCCGCAGCTCTTCAAGCAGCTGCTGATGGTGGCCGGTTTCGACCGCTACTACCAGATCACCAAGTGCTTCCGCGACGAAGACCTGCGCGCCGACCGCCAGCCCGAGTTCACGCAGATCGATATCGAGACCAGCTTCCTGACCGAGGAAGAGATCCGCGGCATGTTCGAGGGGATGATCCGCACGGTGTTCCGCAGCACCATCGGCGTGGAGCTGCCGGTGTACCCGGTGATGACGTATGCCGATGCGATGTTCCGCTTCGGCTCCGACAAGCCCGACCTGCGCGTGAAGCTCGAGTTCACCGAGCTGACCGACGTGATGAAGGACGTCGACTTCAAGGTGTTCTCGGGTCCGGCCACCAGCAAGGACGGCCGCGTGGTGGCGCTGCGCATCCCGGGCGGCGGCGAGATGAGCCGCGGCGAGATCGATGCCTACACCGACTTCGTCAAGATCTACGGTGCCAAGGGCCTGGCCTGGATCAAGGTGAACGATGCCGGCAAGGGCCGTGAAGGCCTGCAGAGCCCGATCGTGAAGAACCTGCACGATGCGGCGATCAACGCGGTGATCGCACGCACCGGCGCGCGCAACGGCGACCTGATCTTCTTCGGTGCCGACAAGGCCAAGGTGGTGAACGACGCGATCGGCGGGCTGCGCGTGAAGGTGGGCCACAGCGAGTTCGGCAAGAAGAACGGCCTGTTCGAGGACAAGTGGGCGCCGCTGTGGGTGGTCGATTTCCCGATGTTCGAGTACGACGACGACGGCGAGCGCTGGAACGCGGTGCACCACCCGTTCACCGCGCCGAAGGACGGCCATGAGGACTACATGGACACCGACCCGAGCAAGTGCATCGCGAAGGCCTACGACATGGTGCTCAACGGCTGGGAGCTGGGCGGCGGCTCGGTGCGGATCCACCGCGCCGAGGTGCAGAGCAAGGTCTTCAGCGCGCTGAAGATCGGGCCGGAGGAAGCGCAGCTGAAGTTCGGCTTCCTGCTCGATGCGCTGCAGTACGGCGCACCGCCGCACGGCGGCCTGGCGTTCGGGCTGGACCGGCTGGTGACGCTGATGACCAAGGCCGAGTCGATCCGCGACGTGATCGCGTTCCCGAAGACGCAGCGCGCGCAGGATCTGCTGACGCATGYGCCGAGCCCGGTGGACGAGAAGCAGCTGCGGGAGTTGCACATTCGCTTGAGGAATCCGCAGGCGACGCAGGTGGGG
>NZ_JBFUFP010000753.1:0-2706 GCF_056403375.1 Rhizobacter sp. P2_H2 | reverse complement strand
GCCTGCATCCGCGCGCTGACCCAGTCGACGAACACCCGCACCCGCGGCGACAGCTGCCGGCTGTGCGGGTACAGCAGCGAGACCGGCATCGGCGCCGGGCACCACGGCGCCAGCACCTCCTGCAGGCGCCCGTCGGCCACCTCGGCCTCCACGTGGTAGCGCGGGATCTGGATCAAGCCCTGCCCGGCCAGGCAACAGGCCAGATAGGCGTCGGCATGGCGCACCGAGAGGCTGCCCTTCATCAACACCACCTGCGGCTGCCCGTCGACGATGAAGTCGAAGGGCGCGCGCCGGCCGGTCGCGCTTGACAGAAAGTTCACCGCGCGGTGCCGCGGCAGGTCGTCGAGTGATGCGGGCACACCGTACTTCGCCAGATAGGCCGGGCTCGCGCAGGTGAGCTGCGGCTGGTCGGCCACGTGCCGCAACACCATCGACGAATCGCGCGGGCTGCCGGCGCGCAGCACGCAATCCACCCCCTCGCGCACCAGGTCGACCAGCCGGTCGCCCATGCCGATCTCGAGCTCGATGTCCGGATAGCGGCTGCAGAACTCGCCCAGGTGCGGCAGCAGGAAGTGGCGGGCCAGCGTCTCCTGCAGGTCGACCCGCAGCTTGCCCTTCGGGCTGGCCGCCGACTGCCCGAAGGCCGATTCCGTCTCGTCGAGATCGGCCAGCAGCCGCACGCAGCGCTGGTGGTAGGCCTCGCCGTCGGGCGTGGGCTTCACCTGGCGCGTCGTGCGCTGCAGCAGCCGCGTGCCCAGGCGCTTCTCGAGCTGCTGGATCGCATGGGTGGCGGTCGCGCGCGGCAGGTCGAGGTCTTCGGCGCCCTTCGTGAAGCTGCCCAGTTCGACGATGCGCACGAACAGCTGCATGGTCTGGAAACGGTCCATCCGGGGCGCTCGTTTGTTGGTGTTGGTTGAACAGTGATGTCAATTCTTGCTCATTTATTGATTTGCATCGAGCAACCAGAATTCACTTCATCGCCACACCACTCCCAAGGAGCTCACCATGACCCAGCAAGTTGCCATCGTCACCGGCGCATCCCGCGGCATCGGCGCCACCGTGGCCCGCCGCCTCGCAGCCGACGGTTTTGCCGTCGTCGTCAACTACGCCGGCAGCGCCGCCGCGGCCGCCGAGGTGGTCGCCGAGATCGCCACCGCCGGCGGGCAGGCCACCGCGGTGCAGGCCGACGTGTCCGATCCCGCCGCCGCCCGCACGCTGTTCGACGCGGCGGTCCGCGCCTACGGCCGCGTCGACGTGCTGGTGAACAACGCCGGCGTGATGCCGGCGAACATGCCGGCGCTCGTCGACACCGACGACGCCACCTTCGACCGCCTGTTCGACATCAACGTCAAGGGCAGCTTCAACACGATGCGCGAGGCCGTGAAGCGGCTGCAGGCCGGGGGGCGCATCGTCAACTTCTCGAGCACCGTGGTCGGGCTCGCGACGCCGGGGTACACGGCCTATGCGGCCAGCAAGGCGGCGATCGAGACGATCACCAACATCCTCGCGAAGGAGCTGCGCGGCCGCCAGATCACCGTCAACGCCGTCGCGCCGGGGCCGACCGCGACCGACCTGTTCCTGAACGGCAAGAGCCCCGAGCTGATCGAGCGGCTCGCGAAGGCCGCGCCGCTGGAGCGGCTGGGGACGCCGGAGGACATCGCGGGCGTCGTGTCGTTCCTGGTCGGCCCGGACAGTGCCTGGGTCAACGGACAAACCCTCCGCGCCAACGGYGGCATTGTTTGACCCACCCCCGAGGCGCTGCGCGCCTCCCCCTCAAGGGGGCGCCACCAGTGGCCCGGCAAAGCCGGTTCCACGGTGCCCACTTGATCGTCCTTACCTGATCTGGAGAGTCTCATGAACAAAGTAATCGTCATCACCGGTGCGTCGAGCGGTTTCGGCGCCCTCACCGCCCGCGCGCTGGCCGACGCCGGCCACACCGTCTATGCCGGCATGCGGGCCATCGCGACCCGCAACGCGAACGCGGCGCAAGAGGCCGCGGCCTACGCGGCCGACCACCGCGTCGATCTGCGCGCCATCGAGCTCGACGTCGGCTCGCAGGACTCGGTGGACCGCACCGTCGCGCAGATCATCGAGACGCACCAGCGCCTGGACGTGGTGGTGCACAACGCCGGCCACATGGTGCTCGGCCCGAGCGAGGCCTTCACGCCCGAGCAGGTGGCCGAGCTGTTCGACGTCAACACGCTGGGCACGCAGCGCCTGAACCGCGCCGCGCTGCCGCAGCTGCGACGGCAAGGGCACGGGCTGGTCGTGTGGGTGTCGAGCTCCAGCGTCAAGGGCGGCACGCCGCCCTACCTCGGCCCGTACTTCGCGGCCAAGGCGGCAATGGATTCGCTCGCGGTCAGCTATGCCGGCGAGCTGGCACGCTTCGGCGTCGAGACGACGATCGTCGTGCCGGGTGCGTTCACGTCGGGCACGAACCACTTCCAGAACGCCGGGCATCCGGCAGACACCGACGTGGCGAAGGCCTACGACGCGCACTACGCCGGCCTGCCGCAGCAGGTGGGCGCAGCCCTCGCGAAGCTGGAGCCGGCCGATGCCGACGTGGCCGAGGTCGCGCGGGCCATCGTCGCGGCGGTCGATGCGCCGTACGGCCAGCGGCCGTACCGCGTGCACATCGACCCGAGCGACGACGGCTCGGCAATCGTCAGCGGCGTCGCCGACCGGATGCGCGCCCAGTTGCTCGAG
>NZ_JBFUFP010000752.1:0-2711 GCF_056403375.1 Rhizobacter sp. P2_H2 | reverse complement strand
CAGCCGCGGCTGGTACGAGCTGGAGATCACGGTCGACGGCGATGCGGCGTTCGCGGCGCGCTTCGCCGGCCACGTCGAGAACGGCGACGACAGCATCAGCGACCCGCTGATGGGGCGGCTGCGGCCGGGCCCGCGTCCGTGACCATCGGCCTGCCTCAGTGCGCCGTCACCACGGCGATGCTGCAGTCGCGCCCCTGGACCTGCACGTTCGATGGAATCGGCCGTGCACCGCTGTACGCGAGCTGCATCCCGAGGTCGACCGCACTGCCCGCCGCCACCGTCGCGTTCCAGTCCACCGGCCGGACGGTGATGGTGCGCGCGCTGGAGGTCACCACACTGCTCCAGTAGTTGGTCACCGTGAAGTCGCTCGACTCGGTCCACGACAGCTGCCAGTTGCTCAACGCCTGCGTGCCGGTGTTGCTCAGCCGGATCGCCATCACCTGGCCCGCGCCCCAGTCGTTGCTGATGTCCAGCGTGACCGCGCACGCGCCGGGCGGTGGCGTCGTCCCCTGCTGCGTGGTGGCCGACACCGTGGCACTGGCGGCGCCCTCGCCGCCGGCGTTCGCGGCCGTCACCTGGTACCACCAGGTGGTGTTCGCCGCCAGCCCGGTGTCGAGGTAGCTCGTCGCCGTCGGTGATCCGACCGCACTGAAGCTGCCTGCCGCCCCGCTGGCCGAGCGCTTCACCGAGTAGCTCGTCGCATTCGCCGCCGCCGTCCACGCGAGCGTCACCGACCCGGCCCCGCCGGTGGCCGTGAGACCCTGCGGTGCCGCCGGCGGGGTCACCGGGCTGCCGCCGCATGCCGGTGGCTCATTGCCGAACACCTTCACACCGTTCGAGTAGACCGGGATCGCCAGCGACTTGACCGTGCTGCCGGCCGCCAGCCCCGCATACGACGGGTCGTTCGCCGGGTTCCAGTACGCCGTGCCGGAGGGCGCCGAGAAGCGGAACTGGATCTCCTTGCGGTGTGCCGACTGGCCGCCCGGGTAGATGTCGGTGCCGGTGAAATCCGCGACGGCGTAGTAGATGTTGCTCGTGCCGCAGCGGAACGGCCCGCTCGCCGCCCCGCCCTGCGAGTAGTTCGTGCTCAGCGTGATCGCCGAGGCCGGCACGCCGGCCGCGATCACCTCGCTCAGGTCGACGTAGTAGCGCAGCGAGAGCTTGTCGCCATGCCGCGCCGGCCAGCCCGAGCGGTTGTTCAGCAGCGCCTTGATCTCGGTGTAGGTGCCGCCCGAGCTGTTGATGCCGGCCTCGACGAAGAACTCGTCCTCGGTGGCCACCTCGCGCGGCGGGAAGTTCGCGAGCGGCGCGCCGCCGGGTGCGAGCTCGTTCATCTTCGCCAGCACGCCGGTGAAGGCCGCGTTGTAGTCGGTCGCGACCTCGTTCGACACGTAGTTGCCGATGTCGTCGCTGTACGAATCGTTCGCGCCCGGCCCGCCCACCATCGCGCCGTACAGCAGGTGGCGATGTGCCGCCGGCGTCGCCTGGCTGTCCAGCCACGAGCCGTGCGCCGTGCGGTGGTGCGGGTGCTGCGGCGGGTTGACGCCGAAGCCGATCAGGTAGCTGCCCTGGCGCGGGTTGTCGCCCAGCACGTAGTTGACCTGGCGCGTCGCGAAATCCCGATACCGCTGCTGCTTTGCCGCGTCGCCCACCACGTCGGCATAGGCGAGCGCGATGAAGGCCTCGTTCATCGCATAGCGCAGCGAGCCCCACTGGTCCAGCCAGGCCAGGCCGCCCGGCGTGTAGGTCACGCGCTGGCCGTCCGAGGTGCCGGTGGTCCAGTAGTCGAGGTTGCGCTCCAGCGCGTCCTTGTAGAGCGCCTTGCCGGTGCTCTCGGCCAGCATCAGGTAGACGCCGACGAGCTTGCTGTCCCAGCCCAGCGTCCACTTGTACGGCAGGTAGGCGGTCTGCCCTTCGGTGCCGAAGTTGCCCACGAACGACTCGGCCTTCTGCAGGTAGGCCGCCTCGCCGGTGGCGCGGTACAGCCAGGCGGCGCCCCAGGCCAGTTCGTCGTAGTAGCCCGACCAGGAGTTGTAGTAGTTGGCCGCGTCGGGGACACAGTCGGAGTACTTCGCGCGCACCGTGTCGGCGAAGGTGTAGAGCTGCCGCGCATGCGTCAGCAGTTGCGCCGCATAAGTGGGATCGCTGGGCGAGAACAGCATCGAGGCGGCCGCCATCGCCGCCGCGGTCTCGGCCGCCACGTCCGACCCACCGCAACTGGCCGTGATCCGGTAGCTCGGCGCCGCGAGCGGGTAGACCTCGACCGGGCCCCACCAGCTGTGGTCGGTGCCGCCGTTGCCCACCTGCACCACCAGCTCGTTCGGTGCGGTGTGCGCGCGCATGAAGTAGTCGTTGACGAAGCGCAGGTTGGCGAGCAGCGCGTCGTACTGCCCGGCGGCCTGGTAGCCGGCCTTGAAGCGCAGCCCGCCCCAGGCGAGCTGGGTCGCGCTGAAGGCCATCGGGAAGCCGAACTTCACATGGTCTCCGGCGTCGTACCAGCCGCCGGTCAGGTCGCGGCCGATGTCGCTGCCATCGGACAGGCGCGAATCGCCGCGCCAGCTGGTGACGCGGTTCCAGGCCGGCAGCTTGCCGGACTGCTGCGCTTCGTAGAACAGCACCGATTTCTGCAGCGCCTCGGCGTAGTTGAAGCGGGGCGCGGCCAAGGGGGCKGCCATCGCGCGGGCGCGCGAGGTGTCCTGGGCCGCCGCGTC
>NZ_JBFUFP010000751.1:0-2722 GCF_056403375.1 Rhizobacter sp. P2_H2 | reverse complement strand
GTCGGCGCGGCTCATCTTGCGGAACATGCCGTCGCGCGTGATGCCGGCGTTGTTGACCAGCACGTCGATCGAGCCCAGCTCGGCCTTGGTCTTCTGGAACGCCGAGACGGTGGAATCCCAGTCGCCGACATTGCCGACCGACGCATGGAAGGTGTAGCCCAGCGCCTTCTGCTCGTTCAGCCATTTGGTGAAATCGCGGCTCGGACCGCAGCCCGCCACGACGGTGAAGCCGTCCTTGTGCAGGCGCTGGCACATCGTGGTGCCGATGCCGCCCATGCCTCCGGTGACGTAGGCGATCTTCTGAGTCATTTTTTTCTCTCCTGAAAAAGGTGTGCAGACACCCGAGCGTCGTCGCGCCCGGGTGCGGCGTCAACCGGGGTTCGCCCTGGGCTCACCCTGGCTTAACTTTCAACGCTCGACCGTCAAGGCAACACCCATGCCACCGCCGATGCACAGGCTCGCGATGCCCTTCTTCGCGTTGCGGCGCTGCATCTCGTGCAGCAGCGTCACCAGGATGCGGCAGCCGGATGCACCGATGGGGTGCCCGATCGCGATCGCGCCGCCGTTGACGTTCACCTTGCTTGTGTCCCAGCCCATCTCGTTGTTCACCGCGCAGGCCTGCGCCGCGAAGGCTTCGTTGATCTCGAGCAGGTCGAGGTCGGAGGGCTTCCAGCCGGCCCGCTGCAGCGCCTTCTGCGAGGCCGGCACCGGCCCGATCCCCATGAAGGCCGGATCGAGCGCCACGGTCGCGTAGCTCTTGATGCGCGCGAGCGGCGTCAGCCCCAGCTGGTCGGCCTTCTTCGCGGTCATCACGACCACGCCGGCCGCGCCGTCGTTCAGGCCCGACGCATTGCCGGCCGTCACGCCACCGGCCTTGTCGAAGGCCGGGCGCAGGCCCGCCAGCGCCTCGGCATTGGTCTTGCGGTTGATGAACTCGTCGGCGGCGAACACGATCGGGTCGCCCTTCTTCTGCGCGATGCTGAAGGCCACGATCTCGTCCTTGAAGCGGCCGGCATCCTGCGCGGCGGCCGCCTTCTGCTGCGAGGCCAGCGCCAGCGCGTCCTGCGCCTCGCGGCTCACGCCGAACTTCTTCGCGACGTTCTCGGCGGTGATGCCCATGTGGTACTGGTTGTACACATCCCACAGGCCGTCGGTGATCATCGAATCGACCAGCTTCCAGTCGCCCATGCGCTGGCCGTCGCGCGAGTTCGGCAGCACATGCGGGGCGAGGCTCATGCTCTCCTGGCCGCCGGCGATCACGATCTCGGAGTCGCCGTCGCGGATGGCCTGCGCCGCCAGCATCACCGCCTTCAGGCCGGAGCCGCAGACCGCGTTGATGGTCAGCGCCGGCACCGCCTGCGGCAGGCCGCTCTTGATGACGGCCTGGCGCGCCGGGTTCTGGCCCGAGYCGGCGGTGAGCACCTGGCCGAGGATGACCTCGTTGACCTGGTCGCCACTGAGCTTGGCGCGCTTCAGCAGCTCGGCGATGACGGCCGCGCCGAGCTCGGGGGCCGGCGTCTTCGCGAGGGCGCCACCGAACTTGCCGACRGCGGTACGGGTGGCGGCGACGATGACGATGTCGGACATGGGAGTCTCCTGTTGACGGGGATGTTGAACGGAATGTGGTGCGCTGCGGGCGCGGGGTCAAGCCGGAGTCATCGACATCAGGCTTTTTGCTTCACATAGCGCCCGGGCGCCGGCTCGATCGGCTTGTGCCTGCGGCTGCCAGGGTTTTTCGGGGCCGGCAGCTGCTTGCCGGCGTGGCCAGCCAGCCAGGCGTCCCAGTCGGTCCACCAGCTGCCGGAGTGCTCCTGCGCGGCTGCGAGCCACGCGTCGGCGCTGGCCGGCTGCGACCCCTGGGCCGGTCCGATCCAGTGGCTGCGCTTCTTCTTGGCCGGCGGGTTGATCACGCCGGCGATGTGGCCGGACGCCCCCAGCACGAAGCGCGTCTTCGCCTTCTTCAGCACCTGGGTGTTCCGGTACGCCGCGTCCCAGGGCACGATGTGGTCCTCGCGCGAGCCGTACACATAGGTCGGCATGTCGACGCGCGACAGGTCGAGCTTCTCGCCGCACACCGTCACGCGGCCCGGCTTCACCAGGTTGTTCTCGAGGTAGGTGTTGCGCAGGTACCAGCAGTACATCGGCCCCGGCAGGTTGGTGCTGTCGCTGTTCCAGTACAGCAGGTCGAACGCCGGCGGCGTCTCGCCCTTCAGGTAGTTGCCGACGACGTAGTTCCACAGCAGGTCGTTCGGGCGCAGCGCGCTGAAGGTGGAGGCCAGCTCCTGCCCCTTCAACAGCCCGCCGCCGTTCGGGCTGGCCGGGCCGAGCGTCATCTCGCGCAGCTGCACCATCGCCTCGTCGACGAACAGGTCGAGCACGCCGGTGTTGCTGAAGTCGAGGAAGGTCGTCAACAGCGTCATGCTGGCAGCGGGCTTGCGGCCGCGCGCGGCCAGCACCGCGAGCGCCGTGGCGAGGATGGTGCCGCCGACGCAGAAGCCCAGTGTGTTGATCGTCTCGGCCCCGGTGATCTCCTGCACCACGTCGATCGCGCGGATCGCCGCGTCTTCGATGTAGTCGTCCCAGCCGAGGTGCGACAGGCCCGCGTCGGCATTGCGCCAGCTGACGACGAACACCCGGTGGCCCTGCGCGACCGCATGGCGGATCAGCGAGTTCTCCGGCTGCAGGTCGAGGATGTAGTACTTGTTGATGCACGGCGGCACAC
>NZ_JBFUFP010000750.1:0-2727 GCF_056403375.1 Rhizobacter sp. P2_H2 | reverse complement strand
GCGTTGCCTGTGGGCCGCACTGCACCGTGGCCCGGGTGGCTGGCGCGCGCTGAAGCCCTCGATCGGCGACACGCTCACTTACCTGCGCGGCAACGCACCGCGCACGCTGGGCCACAACCCGCTGGGCCTGTGGATGGTCTGGCTGCTGTGGCTGCTGGTGCTGCTGCTCGGGCTCACCGGGTGGATGAGCCGGCTGGATGCCTTCTGGGGCGACGAGCGCGTGCACGACCTGCACGCCTGGCTCGCGGACACCTTGATGGTCTCGGTCGCGGTGCACCTGGCCGGCGTCGCCGTGATGAGCTGGCGCTGGCGCGAGAACCTGCCCGCGGCGATGCTCAGCGGGCGCAAGCGCCCTCAGGCTGCGGGGCGCGCGGAACGCGGCAGGAAATAGCGCTTCGCCCGGGCTGGCCTACGCCGCCTGATCGCCGGCAGGCATCGCCGCCGGATCCATCCAGATCGCGCCCCACAGGTGCTGGTCGGGGTCGGCCAGGTCCCGGCCGTACATGAAGCCAAGGTCCTGCACCGGGTTCACGTCGGCCCGGCCACCGTGCGCAGCCGCGGCCTCGTTCATCCGGTCGACGGCCGCCCGGCTGTCCACGGTCAGGCCCAGCATGACGGCGCTGGTGCCTACGGGGGGAATCGGCCGCTCGGTGAAGGTGCGCCACTTGGCGTGGGTGAGCAGCATCGCGTGGATCGTCTCGCTCCAGACCATGCAGGCCGCGGTGTCGTCACTGAACTGCGGGTTCTGCTCGAATCCCAGCGCCTTGTAGAACGCGATCGAGGCGGCGAGGTCGGTGACGGGAAGGCTCACGAAGATCATCTTTGTCACGGGGGGTCTCCTGGTGATGCGACAAGGGCTGAATGAAGCGTCTGCGGTTCGCAGGCTTCATCCATACGACGTTCGACCGCCACCCGGATCGACAAGGTCATCGGCATCGCAATGCGTTAACGTGGCCGGTCCTGCTTCCTCGGCTCGACCCCCATGATCGGCTCTCGCCTGCTTCCCCTGCTCTTGCTGCCCATTGCCGCCACCGCGGGAGCGCAAGACGGCTCGCCACTCGAACAGTCGCTGACAGGGCATTGGACCAGCACCGATCGCCAATTCGTGGAGTTCCGGGCGGACAAGACCTTCCGGATGTATCCCAAATGCGGTCGCGAAGCCGACGAGTGGAAGCAGCGCGGTACGCCGTTCCTGCCGGCCACCTGGGAAGTCGCCGACGGCAACCACTTGAAGCTCACGGTGACACTTCAGGAGCAATCCAGGACCATCGATTCGACCGTGGTGCTGGCCGGCGACGAACTGCGCCTCACGGATGGCCAGGGCCGCACGACCGTGAATCGGCGCTACGTCGGTGCGTGGCCGCCCGTCTGCCCGATCAATCCTTTGCGCTAGCAGCGCGCGGCGGCGCCCCTTCATGCTTGAGATCGTTCTTGAAGTGCTCGGCGAGTTTCTGATCCAGGTGGTCGGCGAAGTCCTGCTGGAGTTGGGCCTCCACTCGCTGGCCGAGCCGTTCCGCAAGGCCCCGAACCCCTGGCTTGCCGCATTCGGCTATGCGCTCTTCGGAGGCGTCGTCGGGGGCCTCAGCCTCCTGGCGTTCCCCCACAACCTCGTTCCCGGTCCGTGGCGCCTGGTCAACCTGATCGTCACGCCCCTGGCGGTCGGCAGTCTCATGTCGGCCATGGGTGCGTGGCGCGCTCGTCGTGGCGAGCCGGTCCTCAGAATCGACAAGTTCGCGTACGGCTATCTGTTTGCGTTGATGTTGGCCTTGATGCGGTTCTTCCTTGCATCATGAAAGTCAGCGAACAAGAGCATGCGCCCGATCGGCCTGATGGAACAGCACCAGCATCAGCGCCAGCCACGCAGCACCGGCCGCGAAGCCGGCCACCACAGCGCGAGCAGGCCGTAGAACACCGCGGCGGCCATGCTGTGCCCGCTCGGGAAGCTGTAGCTGTGCAGTTCGGCCGCCGAGGCACTGAAGGTCGGCCGGACACGCATGAAGATCTGCTTCAGCCCGCTGTTGACCAACGCCTCACCCAGCATCGTCGTCGCGAACACGATGGCCCAGGGCCGGTCGTTCAGCGACCACAGCACCAGCACCACGATCGACGACAACAGCGTCAACCCCAGCGTTCCATGCACGGCACTGACGGCGTCCATCGGCGCATGCACCCACGGTGACTGGTCGGCCTGCAGCGCCAGGCCCAGCCACAGGTCGACGTTCGCGAACGAGTGCGTGTGCAGCGCCGAGTGCGCGACGGCCGCGAAGGCAGCGCCCGCGGACTCATGGGCTCACTGTGCCGGCCGAGCACTTAATGGCGACTTAGCGCGCACCGCATTCCGTGCGATCCCCCACGACCCGGGGGACTGGCCGCGGCATCTTAAGGCTCGACTAACTCTCGGCTTTGCACAGTGCAGGCATGTCGAACATCAGACTCATTGCCGCACTGATCGCCTGCGGTGCGCTGTGCCCGCCGGCTGCACACGCCGACGACGAGCCCGTGGCGCCCGCCGCCGCCGAGCTGCCCTCCGACGAGAGCCTGGAGCAATCCGGCGCGGTCATCGGCGAGATCCGCATCGACAACCTCGACATCTTCGACACGCGGCTCCAGGAGGAGGACAACGCCGCGTTCCGCCTCGCGAACTGGCTGCACATCCAGACCCGGCGCGAGACCATCGAGCAGCAGCTGCTGTTCAAGCCCGGCGAGCGCTACAGCGCGCGGCTGCTG
>NZ_JBFUFP010000749.1:0-2730 GCF_056403375.1 Rhizobacter sp. P2_H2 | reverse complement strand
GGCCGCTGGTGTCGCAGTCGCTCGGGCACGCGTCGGGCAGCGGCGCCCGCCTGATGCCGCCGCTCGCGGTGCTGCGCGTGCCGCTGGCGGCCTTGCCGCCGGCACCGCTGCACTACACCGTGCGGCTCGCGGCGCGGGCGACGGTGTGGAAATACTGCCTGCACGGCGAGTGGCCCGAGCCGCAGCTGCAGGTCGTCGACCTGGCGAGCGGCGTCGAGTTCGACGAACCCGCGCCGGACCGTCTCGACAACGGCGCGCCGCTCGTGGCCATCCGTTCGCGGGCGCCGATCGCGCTCGCGCAGCGCAGCGAGCGTCGATTCCAGTTGCGCAGCCGCCAGCGCGGCGGCGACAAGGTGCTGGTCAAGCGTCTGCCGGTGGCGGCAGCGCAGTTCCTGGCCCGTGAGCAGATCGGCGGCGAAAGCCGCCTGGTCTCCGAGATCCATGTGCATCGCTAGTGTTTACAGGCTCTAACCGCAGAGGAGGCCGCAATGGCTATGAAGACCCCCGGCGTCTATATCGTCGAGAAGAATGCCTTTCCGAACTCGGTGGTCGAGGTGGCCACCGCGGTCCCGGCCTTCATCGGCTACACGCAGCGCGCCGAGAACGCGGGCAAGTCGCTGAACATGAAACCGTGGCGCATCGGTTCGATGGCGGAGTACCACCAGTACTTCGGCTTCGGGCCGGACCCGAAGTTCGGCATCGCCGAGAAGACCGATCCGAACCAGGTCGCCGCCTTCAAGGCCGGCGACAAGGAGTTCCTGCTGACCCAGGCCGACGGCAAGGAAGGCGGCCGCTTCCTGCTGTATTACGGGATGCTGCATTTCTTCCAGAACGGCGGCGGCCCGTGCTACGTGGTGTCGGTCGGCGAGTACGACAAGACGCCGCTGATCGAGCCCGACAAGCTGATGGCCGGCATCGAGCCGCTGGTGAAGGAGCAGGAGCCGACGATGGTCGTGGTGCCCGATGCGGTGCTGCTGTCGGCCAAGGACTGCATCTCGGTGCAGCAGGCGATGCTGCAGCACTGCGGCGGGCGCATGCGCAGCCGGGTCGCGATCCTCGACGTGTGGGGTGGGCACCTCGATCGCAAGAACGCGACCGGCGTCGACCCGATCGAGGGCTTCCGCGGTGCGCTGGGCGTGAACTTCCTCGATTTCGCGACGGCGTACTACCCGTGGGTCAACACGACGGTGGTGCAGGACAAGGACCTGGACTACACCCGCGTCGCCAACCCCGACGTGCTGATCCAGCTGCTGATGGCCGAGCTGGCGCTGCCGGCGCAGCTCGACCCGAAGACGCCGGCGCGCACCGCGCAGCAGTGGAAGGCGGTGCAGGACGTGAGCAAGACCGACGACCAGTGGACGACCGAGATCACGACCGACATCAACGCCTCGGACAAGAGTGACGACGAGAAGAAGAAGCTGCTCGACCCGGCCGCGCTGAAGGTGGCGGTGGAGACGCACAMGGCCTTGCTGAACAAGAGCCTGGGCGCGTCGAGCACCTTGTTCAACACCATCATGGCCGAGGCGCGCAACCGGTTGAACCTGATGCCGCCGTCGCCGGCGATGGCGGGCATCTACACGATGGTCGACAACACGCGCGGCGTCTGGAAGGCGCCGGCCAACGTGAGCCTGAACGGGGTGGTGTCGCCGGCGGTGACGATCTCGCACGAGGACCAGGAGGACCTGAACGTCACCACGCAGGGCAAGTCGATCAACGCGATCCGTTCGTTCATCGGCGAGGGCGTGCTGGTGTGGGGCGCGCGCACGCTGGACGGCAACAGCCTGGACTGGCGCTACATCAACGTGCGGCGCACGATGATCATGCTGGAGGAGTCGTGCCGCCTGGCGGCCAAGGCGATGGTGTTCGAGCCGAACGTGTCGAACACCTGGGTGACGATCAAGAGCATGGTCACCAACTTCCTGACCGGCATCTGGAAGCGCGGCGGCCTGGCCGGCGCGGTGCCGGACGACGCGTTCAGCGTGCACGTGGGGCTGGGCGAGACGATGACGCCCGAGGACATCCTCGAGGGGATCCTGCGCGTGACGGTGCTGGTGGCGATCAGCCGCCCGGCCGAGTTCATCGAGATCACCTTCCAGCAGCAGATGCAGAAGTCGTGATCGCGCGTTGGTGGCGATCTTCGACAAGCTTCACGAATCATCATTTGACCCTTCAGGAGGCAGACCATGGCAGACGACGGATCAGCGCAATCGACCACGGTGTGGCCGCTTCCCAAGTTCCGCTTCTCGGTGAAGTGGGATGCGGCGGAAATGCACTTCCAGGAAGTCTCCGGCCTCGACGTGGAGGCGCAGCCGATCGAGTACCGGCACGGTGACAGCCCGGCCTTCTCGGTGATCAAGATGCCCGGCATGAAGAAGTACAGCGACGTGACGATGAAGAAGGGCGTCTTCAAGTCCGACAACAAGCTGTGGGACTGGTTCAACGAGATCAAGATGAACGTCATCAAGCGCAAGCCGGTGACGATCAGCCTGCTCGATGAAGCAGGTGCTGCGACGATGGTGTGGACGCTGACGAACGCCTGGCCGACCAAGATCACCGGCACCGACCTGAAGGCGCAAGGCAACGAGGTGGCGGTGGAGACCATCGTGATCGCACACGAGGGGCTCACGATCGCCAACGCCTGATGGCGGAGGGCATCCCCGCGGCACCGCCGCTGCCGCCACCCGCGCCGCCGCTTCCCCCGGGGCCCTCGCGCGCGCCGGCGGCCCGCAC
>NZ_JBFUFP010000748.1:0-2741 GCF_056403375.1 Rhizobacter sp. P2_H2 | reverse complement strand
CTGCAGCGGGTTGTAGCTGTTGAGCGGGTTGTCGTCGCGGAAGAAGTCGTTGACGGTGATGGAGTCGGTGGAGCCGGTGACGGAGGCGATCAGCGAGGTGCCGGAGCGGGAGAACTGGACCTTGCTCGACGCCAGGTTGGTGAACAMCAGCGTGTCGGTCTTGCCGGCGGCGGCGTCTTCGGTGGAGGCGATGATGTCCTGGCCGTCGCCCGTGGCGAAGTTGTAGGTGTCGCTGCCAAGGCCGCCGTCGAGGACGTCGTTGCCGGTGCCGCCGGTGAGGGTGTCGTTGCCATCGAGGCCGAGAAGGGTATCGGCACCGGTGGTGCCTGCGAGAGAGTCCGCGGCCAAGGTGCCTGTCTTGGTTGCCATGCGAGGGTGCTCCGGTTGCCGATATGAAGAAGTCGGCAAGGGTAGGCAAGCCGGCAAGGCCCCGTCTATGGTGCAAAGCGCCCTCCGGGAGCAGGAACTGGCCTCGAAACCGGGTCATTTTCCGGCCATCGCACCGGGCGTCCACGGGGTGTACTGGCAGGGTGCCGCAAGCCATGTGGCCCCCCGTTCCCAGGAGCCTGTCCCCATGACTGTCCACCCGTCCTTCACCTTGCGCCTCGCCGGCGTGCTGGTGGCCACCGCCGTCGCGCTGCCTGCGGTCGCCCGCTGCATCGATGACGAAGGCATGGAGCCCGGGGTCAGCTACGGCGCCAGGCCGCTGGCGGGCGATGCCGGCGGCCCGCGCGCCACGCTGCAGGCGATGGTGCAGGAGGCGCTGCGGCGCAGCCAATCCATCGGCGCCGCCAGGCTGCTGGCCGAAGCCGCCGCCGCCGATGTCGACGAAACCCGCATGTCACGCCGTCCGCAGGCCGGTCTGAGCGGCACGCTCGGCCGGGTCGGCAGTTCCGGCCCGAATACCGAAAGTGTCAGCGGCAACCAGGCCCGTGTCGGCCTGAGCGTCACCGCACCGCTGTTCGACGGCGGCCGCATCACCCAGCTCACCGACTGGCGCAGCCACCTGGCCGAGGCCGCCCGCCTGGGCCAGATCAGCGCCGAGGAACAGGTCGCGCTGACGACGGTGTCGCTGGCCATGGACCGCAGCCGCTACCGCATGCAGGCCCAGGTCTACCAGCAGTACTCGCGCAAGATGAGCTGCCTGGTCGAGGCGCTGGAAACCATCGTGCGCGCCGACAAGGGCCGCACCAGCGAGCTGGTGCAGGCGCAGAAGAACCAGCAGCAGGCCGACCTGCAGCAGGTGCAGACGCTGTCGATGGTGCGCCAGATCGAGGTCAAGCTTCGCCGCTTCGTCGGCGACGGCCTGCCGGGCACCGAGGGCTTGTCGTCGGTGCTGCTCGACGTGCCGCCGCTGCCCGAGTTGCAGGCGCAGGCCGAGCGCGCCGCCGAGATCGCCCAGCTCGACCAGCAGGCCGCCGCCGCCGACAGCTATGCCAACGCCGTGGTGGCCGGGCAGAAGCCGCAGGTCAACTGGACCGTGGGCGGCAGCAAGGCCAAGGGCGCCGGCGACGGCACCAACTGGTCGGCCGGCGTCAGCTTCAACATCCCGCTCTACAACGCGAGCAACGACTACTCGACCCTCGCCGCCCGCAAGCGCGCCGAGGCCGCCCGCCTGCAACGCGCCGACGCGCTGGAAGCCCGCAAGTTCCGCATGGCCGAGGTGCATGAGCAGGCCACGTCGGCCTTCGACCGCGCGCAGCGCGTCATCAGCGTGCTGCGCGACAGYGACCGGGTGCGCAACTTCACGCTGCAGCAATGGCAGCAGCTCGGCCGGCGCTCGCTGTTCGACGTGATGGCCGCCGAGGGCGACCACTACGGCCTGCGCGTCGCCTACGTGAATGCGCTGTACGACGGCGAGCAGGCGAATGCGCTGCTGCGCTCGCTGGGCCTGGGCATCGGCGCCTGGCTGCAATGAACCTCCTCTGATCCCGGTCCACACGGAAAGACACCGACACCATGGGAACCAACGACACCAGCCTGCTGGCGCCGCTCGCGCTGCACCCGCAGGCCTTCATCGACCCCGAGGCCCACGTGCACGGCGATTGCGTCGTCAAGAGCGGCGCCCACATCTGCCGCGGCGTGACGATCGACGCCGGCTGCCACATCGGCGCCAACGTCGTGTTCGTCGAGGCCGAAGGCCATGAGCCGATCGGCACCACGGTGCGCCGCCAGGCCTGGATCGGCGCCAACTCCACCATCTATGGCGGCCTGACGATCGCCGCCAAGGCGGTCGTGCGCCCCGGCTCGGTCGTCACGCGCTCGGTGCCGCCCGGCGCCATCGTCGAAGGCAACCCGGCCGCCATCGTCGGCTATGTCGACACCGACAAGGGCCCGGCCAGCGCGGTGCACGTGCCGAGCGCGGCCAACGGATTCAAGATCGAGACCACGCCGGTGCACGGCGTCACGGTGCACCACTTCCCGGTGATCCGCGACCTGCGCGGCGACCTGACGGTGGGCGAGTTCGACCGCCACGTGCCGTTCAAGCCGCTGCGCTACTTCATGGTGTTCGGCGTGCCCAGCCGCGAGATCCGCGGCGAGCATGCGCACCACCGCTGCCACCAGTTCCTGATCTGCCTGAAGGGCAGCTGCGCGGTGGTGGCCGACGACGGCACGCGACGCGTCGAGGTGGTGCTCGATTCGCCGCAGCGCGGGCTGTACCTGCCGCCGATGACCTGGGGCATCCAGTACAAGTACTCGCCGGACGCGATGCTGATGGTGTTCGCCTCCGACTACTACGA
>NZ_JBFUFP010000747.1:0-2744 GCF_056403375.1 Rhizobacter sp. P2_H2 | reverse complement strand
GACCAGGCCCTTGAAGAACGGCACGTCGCCGAGCACGCGCTGCAGCGGCTGCTGCACGTACTCCGACAGCACCGGGCTGAACACCAGCAGGCCCCACATGCCGTAGACGATCGACGGCACCGCGGCCAGCAGCTCGATCGCGACGCCCAGCGGGCGGCGCAGCCAGTTCGGCGACAGCTCGGTCAGGAACAGCGCGATGCCGAAGCTCACCGGCACCGCGATCAGCAGCGCGATCGCCGAGGTGGCGAGCGTGCCGTAGATCATCACCAGGCCGCCGTATTGATCCTTCACCGGATCCCATTCGCTGCGCCACAGGAAGCTCAGCCCGTACTCGCGGATGGCCGGCGCGGCGCCGATCACCAGCGAGACGATGATGCCGGCGAGCAGCAGCAGCGTGAGGATGGCGGCGCCATGCGCCAGCAGCGAGAAGACCGTGTCGGCCCACGGTGCAGAACGGCGGGCCGAGGGCGGCTGCCCCAGGGGATCGGAGCGTTGCATCTCGTCTTTGTTGTAGTGCGATGCGGGGAGTGTAGCGGCCACGTTTCCTCCATCCAGGCGAGGGCGGCGAGACCCGGAGGTGCTCGCCGCCATGAGTGAGCAGCGGGAATTACTTGACCGCGACGGCCTTGCCCGAAGCGTCCTTGATCTCGCCCCATTGCTTGCGAACCAGCGCCTTCACCGCGTCGGGCAGCGAGACGTATTCGAGGTCGGCGGCCATCTTGTCGCCGTTGGCATAGGCCCAGTCGAAGAACTTCAGCGAGTTGGTGGCCTGCACCGGCTTGTCCTGCGACTTCTGCATCATGATGAAGGTCGCGCCGGTCAGCGGCCAGGCATCCTTGCCGGCCTGCTCGGTCAGCACCTGGTAGAAGGTCTTGCTCCAGTCGGCGCCGGCCGCGGCGGCCTTGAAGTTCACGTCGTCCGGCGACACGAAGTTGCCGTCCTTGTTCTTCAGCTGCACGTACGACATCTTGTTCTGCTTCGCGTAGGCGTACTCGACGTAGCCGATCGAGTTCGGCAGGCGCTGCACGTACGACGAGACGCCTTCGTTGCCCTTGCCGCCCGCGCCGGTCGGCCAGTTGACGGCGGTGCCTTCACCGACCTTGTCCTTCCACTCGGTGTTCACCTTCGACAGGTAGTTCGTGAAGATGAAGCTGGTGCCCGAGCCGTCGGCGCGGCGCACCACCGAGATCGCGGCGTCCGGCAGCGGCACGCCGGGGTTCAGCGCGGCCAGCGACGGGTCGTTCCACTTGGTGACCTTGCCGAGGTAGATGTCGCCGAGCGCCTGGCCGGTCAGCTTGATCTGGCCGGGCTGGATGCCCTTGATGTTGACGACCGGCACGACGCCGCCGATCACGGTGGGGAACTGCACCAGGCCGTCCTTGGCCAGCTCGTCGTCCTTCAGCGGCATGTCGGAGGCGCCGAAGTCGACCGTCTTCGAGCGGATCTGCTTCAGGCCGGCGCCCGAGCCGACCGATTGGTAGTTGATGCGGGCGCCGCTGGCCTTGTTGTAGGCCTCGGCCCACTTGGCGTACAGCGGGGCCGGGAACGTGGCACCGGCGCCGGTGATGTCTTGAGCGAAGGCCATCGACGACACCGCGCTGACAGCCACCAGGGTGGCAACGGACCGGAACGACTTGAGATTCATGGGGCGCACCTTTCAGGTACTGGCTGGAGGAATGCCCGGGACTGTAAAAGTCCTGTGTGACAAGGCGGTGACACCACTGTCATCCAGCTCGGCTCGCCGCCGCGAAATTCGCGCTGACGCCCGGCAAACCGGGTTGTCATGAAGGATTCACGGCCCTGTCACATGGGATCCATATGCTGCCGGCCAGCCATCCCAACCCCTGAAGGACCCCTTCGATGAACAAGAGAACCTGGCTGATCGCCGCCACCTCCGCCCTGACCCTGCTGGCCGCCGGCTGCGCCACCACGCCGGCTCCGAAGACCGTCGCCGAAGTCGCCGCGACGACGCCCGAGCTGTCGACGCTGAACAAGCTGATCGGCGACGCCGGCCTCACCGCCACGCTGAGCGGCCCCGGCCCGTACACCGTGTTCGCGCCGACCAACGACGCCTTCAAGGCCGTGCCGGCGAAGACGATGGAGAACCTGGCCAAGGACAAGACCGCGCTGGTCGCCCTGCTGAACTACCACGTGGTGCCCGGCCAGCTGACCTCGGCCGACATCAAGAACGGCCCGGCCAAGACGCTGCAGGGCGGCAACCTCGCGCTGTCGAAGTCCGGCACGTTCGTGACGGTCGAAGACGCCGTCGTGACGCAGGCCGACCTGAAGGCCAGCAACGGCGTCGTTCAGATCGTCGACCGCGTCTTCATCCCGGCAAAATAAGCCTAGGCGCGCAAGGTGTCCGCCAGGCGTTCGGCGCAGGCCTTGGCCTGCGCTGCATCGCGGGCCTCGACCATCACGCGCACCAGCGGTTCGGTGCCGGACGGGCGGATCAGCAGGCGGCCGTCGTTGCCCAGCTCGCGCTGCACGGCGGCCTGCGTCTCGGCCAGCTTCGGCGCGGACTTCCAGTCCTGCCCGGGCTTCAGCCGCACGTTGATCAACACCTGCGGGAACAGCGTCACCGCCTCGACCAGCTGGGCCAGCGACTTGCCGCTGCGGCTCACCGCCTGCAGCACCTGCAGCGCGCTGACGATGCCGTCGCCGGTGGTGTGCTTGTCGAGCGCCAGCAGGTGGCCCGAGCCCTCGCCGCCCAGCAGCCAGCCGCGTGCGGCCAGCTCTTCGAG
>NZ_JBFUFP010000746.1:0-2744 GCF_056403375.1 Rhizobacter sp. P2_H2 | reverse complement strand
CTGCAGGGCCTGCGATTCCCGCATGCGGAGTTCCGCGCCGGCCAGCGCCCGCTGGCCGAGGCGGTGTACCGCGCGGCAACGGCCGGCCGCTGCCTGCTCGCGCAGGCGCCCACCGGCATCGGCAAGACGGTGGGCACGCTGTTCCCGCTGTTGAAGGCCTGCCCGACGCAGCGCCTCGACAAGCTGTTCTTCCTCGCGGCCAAGACGCCGGGCCGCGGCCTCGCACTGGAGGCGCTGCGGCTGATCACCGGGGGCACCGATGCACCGCCGCTGCGCGTGGTGGAGCTGGTCGCGCGCGACAAGGCCTGCGAGCACCCCGACAAGGCCTGCCATGGCGAGTCGTGCCCGCTGGCGCGCGGCTTCTACGACCGGCTGCCGGCGGCGCGCAGCGCGGCGCTTGCCGGCGGTGTCGGCACAAGCGGAAGCCCGCTCGACCAGGCCCGCGTGCGCGAGGTGGCGCTGGCCCATCAGGTGTGCCCCTACTACCTGAGCCAGGAGTTGGTGCGCTGGAGCGACGTGGTGGTCGGCGACTACAACTACTGGTTCGACCTCGGCGCGATGCTGCACGGCCTGACGCTCGCGAACGACTGGCGCGTCGGCGTGCTGGTCGACGAGGCGCACAACCTGCTCGAACGCGGCCGCAAGATGTATTCGGCCGAACTGCAGCAGGCCGACGTGGCCGCGCTGCGCAGCAAGGCGCCGCCCGCGGTGAAGCCGGCGCTCGATCGCCTGCACCGCGCGTGGAATGCGCTCAACAAGGCGCAGGCCGCCGATTTCGAGGTGCACGAGAAGCCGCCGGCGGCGTGGCGCGATGCGCTGCAGAACGCGATCGCGGCGCTCGGCGAGCACTTCGCCGACGGCCAGTCGCCGAACGATGCGCCGCTGCTGCGCTTCTACTTCGACGCGCTGCACGTGACGCGGGTGCTGGAGCTGCTGGACGAGAACTCGCAGGTCGACGTGACGATCGCCGAGCGCCACGGCACGCGGGTTCGCTCGACGCTGTGCCTGCGCAACCTGATCCCGGCGCCGCACCTGCGCGGGCGCTTCGAGGCGGCGCACACGACGACGCTGTTCTCGGCGACGCTGACGCCGCAGGGCTTCCATGAAGACACGCTGGGCCTGCCGAAGCACACCGTGTGGATCGACGTGGAGTCGCCGTTCGAGGCGCGGCAGCTGTCGGTGCGCATCGCGCGCCACATCTCGACGCGCTGGCAGCAGCGGGCGGACTCGCTCGCCCCCATCGTCGAGCTGATCGCGCGGCAGTACGAGAAGTCGCCGGGCAACTACATGGCGTTCTTCAGCAGCTTCGACTACCTGCAGCAGGTGGTGGCGTTGTTGCAGGCGACGCACCCGGGCGTGCCGCAGTGGGCGCAGTCGCGCGCGATGGACGAGGCCTCGCGCCAGCAGTTCCTCGCGCGCTTCACCGAGCACGGGCAGGGGGTCGGCTTCGCGGTGCTGGGCGGGGCGTTCGCCGAGGGCATCGACCTGCCGGGCCGGCGCCTGATCGGTGCCTTCGTCGCGACGCTCGGGCTGCCGCAGGTCAATCCGGTCAACGAGTGCGTGCGCGAGCGGATGGACAGGCGCTTCGGCGCCGGCTACGACTACGCCTACCTCTACCCGGGCCTGCAGAAGGTGGTGCAGGCGGCCGGGCGGGTGATCCGCACGACCAGCGACGAAGGGGTCGTGATCCTGATCGACGACCGCTTCGCGAAGCCGCAGGTGCGCGGGCTGTTGCCGGCGTGGTGGCAGGTCGTCGCGGCGGCCGGCTGAGCTTTTTCTCTCCGGAGAACCCCGCCCGTTGTGCGCCGGGCGAGCGTGTATAAAAGGTGGCATCGTGGCGCCGTGCGCACCGCTGTTCGTGTCACGCTGCATCGTCTGCGAAGCGTTGTCGTGGTTCAGCAAAGGTTGATCATGCCCGCACCGTCGCTTCATGCGTTCCTGACACGGCTGATCTGGCTGTGCGTCGGGCCGCTGGGGGTGCTCTCGATCTACCTTGCCATCGAACGCGTGCGCGACGTGCAGGACAACCGCGACCGCGAGGCCCGGGGCATTGCGACCACGCTCGCCGGCGACGTCGATCAGTTCCTGAACGCCCGCATCGGCGCGCTCGGGATGCTGGCGCAGTCGCCGCTGATCGACGTGGCGTCGCGCCGCGCCGAGCTCTACGAGGAAGCGCAGGCGTTCCGCCGCAGCTTCGGCGGCCACGTGATCGTGGCCGACCCCGGCCTGCACATGCTGCTCAACACCCGCGTGCCTTTCGGCACGGCCTTGCCGCCGCTGCCGGTCCCGAAGGGCCGGGCGGCCGTGCCGATCGCATTCGCCAGCGGCCGCCCGGCGGTCGGAGACCTGTTCATCGGCCCGGTCGCCAAGGAGCCGCTGGTGGCCGTCGCGGCGCCGGCACTGCGCGATGGCAGGGCGGCCTTCGTCGTGCTGACGGTGTTCGAGGTGCGTCAGTTCCAGGCGCAGCTGGAAGCGGTCGGGCTGCCGGCCGGCTGGTCGCTCGCGCTGCTCGACGGCAGCGGCGGGACGATGGCGCGGCGCGCGGCGCCGGGCTTCAACCCGGCCACCGACGTCGACGCCGGCGGGCGCTTCACCGTGAAATCGGCGCTCTCGTCCTGGTCGGTCGTGCTCGACATTCCGCGCGACATCTACCGCGCACCGCTGCTGGAGGCTGCCGCGACGCTCGCGCTCGCGGTGGCGGCCGCGACGCTGGCCGGCGTCGTCGGCGGCACGCTGGCCGGTCG
>NZ_JBFUFP010000745.1:0-2757 GCF_056403375.1 Rhizobacter sp. P2_H2 | reverse complement strand
CCCTTCGGGTGTGCCGGGAAGGCCCAGGCCGCCGCCGGCCTGGCCCGCGTGCTGACGCTCGACGGCAGCCTGACCGCGCTGACCATCGGATCCAGCCGGGACAAGGCGCTCTGGAAATCGATGGTCCCGAAGATCATTCGTGCCAATCCGCAGCTGCAGGCGCTGACGCTGCATGGGGAATCATGGTGGTGCGACTGCGCGGACCAGCTCGCCGGGATCGCCTGCCGGCAGCCCGCGCTGGAGCGCCTCACGTTGAGGGCGTGCAGCGCCGCCACCGCGATGACCCTGCTGGCGGCGATGCCCACACGCCGTGCCGGCGTCACCCACCTGATCCTGGAGGCCATCGGCACGATGGGCTGCACGTCGCGCTTCCTGGCCTCGCTGATCGAAGACATCCCGAAGCTTCGCCTGCACCGGCTGACGCTCGTCGACATCGACGGGTTCGGACGCAATCGCTGCGCCATGCTGTCCGACGCCCTGCAGGCGGTTTCCTGCCGGACGGTGCTGGAGTTGCCCTGCTGAAACGGTGCAGTCGTGCGCTCAGAAATGGAGTTCGAGCAGCACGACATGGCCGCCGGCGCACGGCCAGGCGCGGCCGACGATGCGCTCGCCATTGAATTCTCCGGCCACCGCGCGGCCCGCGGTGTCGGTGATCTTGACGGCGGCCAGCGACAGCCCCGGCACGCCCGGCGGCAGCCCGGCCGGCGGATGGCCGTCGAGCAGGATGCGGTCGCGCGGCACGCCGAAGTAGCCGCGCGGGCGGCTCAGCTGCACCAGCGAGAGCGCGTCGTCGTTGGCCACCGGGTCGGCGTCGGCGTCCACATCGGCCAGCCGCATCGCGCGCAGGTGCACCAGCGACGATGACCGCGCGAACGGCGAGCGGTAGAGGTGCGTCGTGTCGTGGCCGGCGGCGGTGATGACGAACTCCAGCGGCGTGCGGGTGTCGGTCGCGAGCGGTCCCCAGGCGCCGTCCGGGCCGACGCTGTGGCGGTACAGCGGCGCGCCGATGCGTTCGCCGGTGGCGGGATCGGTGGCGTGCACCTCGACGGTGGCACCGGCCAGCGGCAGGTTGTCGGGCACCGCGGCCTGCGGGTGCAGGCCGGAGACGGTGCCGGAGAGTGCGATCGCGGCGTCCGCCGGCACCGGCTGCACAGTGCCGGGCGCGCGGCCGGTGAGAAAGCGCCACATCGCGTCGAAGGCCGCCGGGCCGAACGAAGTCTCGCGGTGATCGATGCCGGCGATCACGACGTTGTGGGCGCCGCGCAGCGCCGGCCCGTCGGCATCGACACCGGTCGGCCGGCCGGGCGCGCCGATCCACAGGCCGTCGGGCTGCGCGTACTTGTCGAGGCCGTCGGAGCGCACCGTCATCCAGCGCGGGCCAGGTGTCGTCTCGTCGGCGCCGCTGCCGTTCAGGCGCTGCAGGAACGGCCCGGCGCCGTTGAACTCGTTGCCCGGCCGGAAGCCGGCATCGGCCCACACGCCATGGTTCGGCGTGCCGCCGAGGATGGCGTGCGAGACCTGCGGCGCGCCGCCGTTCGCGATGAAGTTGCGCACCGCGAAGCCGCCGCGCGAGTTGGCGATCAGCACCACCTGTGCCACGCCATGCCGGCGGCAGGCCTGCTCGACGGTGTCGGCCACGCAGCGCCGGGCGTCGTCGCTGGAACTGCGGCCGGGCTGCGCGATGCCGTCGTCGTCGCGCGCAAGCGGGCAGGGCATGTCGATCGCCTGCAGCCGCTCGCGCGGCCAGCCGTTGCTCTCGAAGCGCCAGACGGTGGTCAGCCACAGCGCGGCGGTGTCGCCGTTGCCGTGCACGAAGACGATGGGCGGGAAGGCGTCGGTCGGGGCGGCGTCGCTCATGCCGGCAGGCCCAGGTCGCGCGCGGCGGGATACGGGCCCCAGGCGGTGGCGGCCTCGATCGCGCGCACGACGGCGCGGGCCGTCGCCTCCGCCGCCATCGTGCCGAGCAAGGTGGAGTGGGCGCTGCGCCCGCTGGCACCGGTGGCCAGCGCGAACAGCGTGTCGCCGTCGCTCTGCGTGTGGACCGGGCTGATGCTGCGCGCGAGCCCGTCGTGCGCGGTCTGCGCGAGCTTGTTGGCCTGGGCCTTGGTCAGCACGGCGTCGGTGCCGACCACGCCGATCGTCGTCGCGGCGCCGGCTTGCATCGGCTGCGGCAGCTCGCCGCGCAGCAAGGCCTGCGTGGTGTCGAGCAGGCCCAGGCCGTCGGCGCTGCGCGCGCCGGCCAGCACGCGGCCGCTGCGCGGATCGATCACGTCGCCGACTGCGTTCACGGCGACCCACGCGCCGACCGTGATGCCGTCCACCGTGATGCAGGCGTGGCCGAGCCCGCCACGCATCGCGCGGCCGAGCCCGAACAGCTTGCCGACCAGCGCACCGGCGCCGGCGCCGACATTGCCCTCGGCGCAGGGCGCGTCGCTCGCGGCCTCGCAGGCGGCGTAGCCGGCATCGGCATCGGGACGGATGCGGCCGTCGCCGACCGACAGGTCGAACAGGATCGCGGCCGGCACGATCGGCACGCGGTGCGCGCCGACCGGGTAGCCGATGCCGCGCTCCTCGAGCCAGCGCATCACGCCGCCGGCCGCGTCGAGCCCGAATGCGCTGCCGCCGGCCAGCAGCACCGCGTGCACGTGTTCGACGGCATTCAGCGGCGACAGCAGATCGGTCTCGCGCGTGCCCGGCGCGGCGCCGCGMACGTCGACGCCACCCACGGCGCCCGCGGGCGCGAGCACGACGGTGCAG
>NZ_JBFUFP010000744.1:0-2759 GCF_056403375.1 Rhizobacter sp. P2_H2 | reverse complement strand
GTGGTAGACGTCGGGCAGCCACATGTGGAACGGCACCGCGCCGAGCTTGAACGCGAGGCCGGCGACGATGAACACCACGCCGAACACCAGCACGGTCGGGTTGATCTGGCCGGTGGCGATCGCGTTGAACACCGTCGGGATGTCGAGCGAGCCGGTCGCGCCGTACATCATCRACAGGCCGTACAGCAGGAAGCCGCTGGCCAGCGCGCCGAGCACGAAGTACTTCATCGCGGCTTCGGTCGACTGGGCATGGTCGCGGCGCATCGCGGTCAGCGCGTACAGCGACAGCGACATCAGCTCCAGGCCGAGGTRGATCACGAGGAAGTTGTTCGCCGCCAGCATCACCGAGATGCCGAGCATCGAGAACAGCGACAGCGTGAACAGCTCGCCCTTCAGCATGTCGCGGCTCTCGGCGTACGGCCGGGCATAGACCAGCGTCACCATCACCGCAAGCGACGCGAAGAAGCCCAGCAGGTGGCCGAGCGGGTCGGTGACCATCATGCGCTGCATGCCGTAGACGGTGAAGCCGGCATCGAAGTACGCCAGGTGCATGACGCCGACGACGGCGAGCGTCGCCTGCGTCAGCCAGTAGGTGGGCGTGCGCTTCGGATCGGTGACCCACAGGTCGACCATCGCGACCACGCAGGCCATCACGAGCAGCACCAGTTCCGGGTAGACGGCCAGCCAGTTCATGTCTTTGATCATCATTGCCGCCGCTTCAATTCAGTTTCGAGACGGCCACGTGCTTCAGCAGCTCGGTGACGCTGACGTGCATGGTGTCGGTAAAGGGCTTCGGGTACACGCCCATCCACAGCACGGCCACGGCCAGCAGGGCGAGCATCAGGAATTCGCGGGCGTTGATGTCTTCGAGGGCACGCACGTCCTCGTTGGCCACCGGGCCGAAATAGACGCGCTTGACCATCCACAGCGTGTAGGCCGCGCCGAACACCAGCGTGGTGGCCGCCAGTGCGCCGAGCCAGAAATTGGCCTTCACGGCACCGAGGATCACCATCCACTCGCCGACGAAACCGCCGGTGCCCGGCAGGCCGCAGTTGGCCATCGCGAACAGCACCGCGAACGTGGCGAACTTCGGCATCGTGTTGACGACGCCGCCGTAGCTCGAGATCTCGCGGGAGTGCACGCGGTCGTAGAGCACGCCGATGCACAGGAACATGGCCCCCGACACGAAGCCGTGCGAGATCATCTGCACCAGCGCGCCGGACACGCCCAGCTCGCTGAAGATGAAGAAGCCGAGTGTCGCGAAGCCCATGTGGGCGATCGACGAATAGGCCACCAGCTTCTTCATGTCCTGCTGCACCAGCGCGACCAGCCCGATGTAGACCACGGCGATCAGCGACAGCGCGATGATGAACCAGTCGTACGCATGGCTCGCGTCGGGCGCGATCGGCATCGAGAAGCGCAGGAAGCCGTAGGCGCCGAGCTTCAGCATGATGGCGGCCAGCACCACCGAGCCGCCGGTCGGCGCCTCGACGTGGGCATCGGGCAGCCAGGTGTGCACCGGCCACATCGGCACCTTGACCGYGAAGGCCGCGAAGAACGCGAAGAACAGCAACGTCTGCGTGTTCATGTTCAGCGGCAGCTTGTGCCACGCGAGGATCTCGAAGCTGCCGCCCGACTTGAAGTACAGGAAGATCAGCGCGATCAGCATCAGCAGCGAGCCGGCCAGCGTGTACAGGAAGAACTTGAACGCGGCGTACACCCGGCGCGGGCCGCCCCACACGCCGATGATGATGTACATCGGGATCAGCGTGGCCTCGAAGAACACATAGAACAGCAGGCCGTCGAGCGCGCTGAACACGCCGACCATGATCCCCGACAGGATCAGGAACGCGCCCATGTACTGGTTGACGCGCTCGGTGATCACCTGCCACGCGGCGATCACGACGATGATCGTGATGAAGGCGGTCAGCAGCACGAACCACACCGAGATGCCGTCGACCCCCAGGTGGTAGTGCACGTTCAGGCGCTCGATCCAGTCCAGGTTCTCCTGGAACTGCATCGCGGCGGTGCCGGCATCGAAGCCGGTGATCAGCGGAATCGTGACCGCGAAGCTCGCGATCGCGGCGACCAGCGCGATCCAGCGCACCGCATCGGCATGCTCGTCGCGGCCGACCAGCAGCAGGACGACGCCCGCGACGATCGGCAGCCAGATGGCAAGGCTCAACAAACCCATGTTCTTGTTCTCCGGTGCCGCTTTTACTTGCCGAACAGGCTGCCGGCCGCACTCATCAGCGGGCCCCACAGCTGCCAGGTCATCAGGAGGATCACGCCGAGGATCATCACCAGCGCATACCAGTAGAGGTAGCCGGTCTGCACGACGCGCACCACCGAGGCGAACGCGCCGACCGCACGCGCCGAGCCGTCGATCAGCACGCCGTCGATGATGCCGACGTCGCCGCCCTTCCACAGCCCGCGGCCCAGCAGGCGCGCGCCGGCCGACAGCACGCGCTCGTTGAACCAGTCGAAGAAGTACCGGTTCTCGAGCACGGTGTAGACGAAGCCGAACTTCGACTTGATCCACGCCGGAATGGCCGGCTTGACCATGTAGAACACGTAGGCGGTGACGACGCCGGCCAGCGCCAGCCAGAACGGCAGCGACGTGAGCCCGTGCAGCGCCATCGCGACGGCACCGTGGAACTCGTTCTTCATCTCTTCCATCGCCGGATGCTTTTCCGGGTTGATGAAGATCGAATCCTCGAAGAAGCCGCCGTACAGCATGCCCTGGATCGTCATGAAGC
>NZ_JBFUFP010000743.1:0-2761 GCF_056403375.1 Rhizobacter sp. P2_H2 | reverse complement strand
GAACCGGGAGAAGCGTTCGCATCGTCCTCATGGCCGCTCCACCTGCTGCTGCACGCGTCCGAGCAGATCGATGCTGCGGGCCAGCTGCCGGGTCAGCACGCCGTCGGGGTCGTTGACCGTCTTCCCGGTCACGTTGCCTGCGGCGTCGAGCCGGTAGCCAATGCGGTGGCCGAGGTGGTCGAAGGCTGCGGTCCGGCGGTGCGCGTCGTCGTAGGCATAGCCGACCCAGCCGCCGTCGCCATCGCCGATGCGGATCAACTGGCCGACCGGGTCGTAGGCGAAGCTGACTTCTTCGCCTTCCACCGTCGTGCTCAGCAGCCGCTGCATCGCGTCGTAGGAGTTGTTCGTGACGCTGCCGTCGGGCGCGATGCGCTGCAGCACCTGCCCATGGCGGTTGTAGGCGGTGAACTGCGTCACGTCGCCGGCGGCCGTGGTGATGCGCTGAAGATCGCCCTGCGTGTGGTCGGCGGTGGTGTCGGCGTAGTAGACGTACCAGGTGGTCGTTTCACCGTCCGATCCCTGCTCGGTTGCGGTCAGCACCTGCCCGAGCGCGTTGTAGGTCCAGCGGGTGATGCGAGCCGGTTCCGATGACAGTGCCGCGTTGAAACCGAGGTGCCCGTCACCATCGTTGGTGGACTGCACGACCTGCTTGCACAGCACAGCGATCGGCTTGCCGTCGGGCAGCAGCGCGTCGGCCGGCGCGCAGCGCGCCGGTGCCTGGCCGTTGAACGGATCGGGCTGGCCGTTGTAGATGCGGATCACGATGCGGCCGGGCTCGGCACGCCGTGTCTCGAACCGCCAGTCCGGGTGCCACTGCCGGCTGAACTTGCGGGCGCTCTCGGGCAGCGCCGCATCCTCGGCGAGCGTGCCCGCGCAGGTGTGCGAGGTGCTCAGCCCCTCGACGCGCCGGGTCTGCCGATGTCTGTCGTCGTAGGCAAAGCAGACGCGCGCCTGGTTGAAGTCATCCTTCTCGACGAGATTGCCGGCGCTGTCGTGCAGCCAACGGCGCGTGGCGGCGGAACACCCGCTGCCGGCAGGCTGCGAGGCCGAGCTCAGGAAGGCCACGCCGCCCAGCGTCTGGTAGCCCAGTGACCGGGTCGCACCCAGGGCATCGGTCACGGTGGTCGATCCCGTCGCATAGGCCAGCACGGTTCGGTCGACACCGCCGGCAAGCTCCGAACTCGTCGCGCGTCCGCTGTCGTCGAACGACCAACTGGCGTGGCGGGCGCCATTCTGGTCCTGCAGGCCCGTGAGCGCGCCCGGGAACCGGCTCAGCTCGTGCAGGTAGGCCTTGGTGGCGCCGGCCGCGTCGGCCACGCGACTCAGCGTCGAGATCCCGTTCGTTCTGATGTAGGCGTAGCGCGTCGTCGCACCTGCAACGTCTTGCAGCCAGGCGAGCCGGCCGTCGGCGTCGTAGCCGAGCGCGAGGCTGCGGCCGAAGGTGTCGTCCACCGTTGCCAAGCGCCCCGCTGAATCGAGCGTGACGCGAGTCGCGTAGCCGCTCGCCGAGGTGACGCCCAGCAGCCGGCCTTGGGCATCGTAGGTTTCCAGTTCGTTCGCTTCCGATCGGTAGCGCCAGCCGTCCGGCAGCGTCTCGAGTGTCGATGGCTCCGTCGCATCGGCCTTCCATTCGCCATTCGCCGCCACGAAGCGAACCAGCTTGCCGCTGTCGCGAATGACATGGACTTGCGTCGGAGCATCCTTCGAAGGAAAGGCCTCGATGCGGCGGGAAAAGCTGTGGCGCCAGCCGACGCCCAGGGTGCCTTCGGCGCTGTTCGCGCTGTCGTGGAAGCGTTGGAAGCTCAGGCCGTTCGAACGCGGTGACCGGTAGTCGGCGGCCACCTGGAAGCTCTGGCCCGTAGCGACCACGATCGGGTCGCCGGCCACGGGTCTCGATGTGTCGCTGCAATCGCCTGGGGGAACATCGTCCGGCGTGTTCCGGTCCGTTGCCAACGGAGCGATCTTGACTCGGCCGTAGACCGCCGCGGTGTCGCTGTTCTGCAGCACGACGAGTGTCGAGTACCGCAGTGCGTAGAACTTGTCGGTTCGGCTGGACACCGCGGCCTTGCGCAATTGAGCGTCGACCTTCGCGAGCACCTGGGTCGTGGCATCGGCGACGTTGTACGCGCAGCCGACGATGATGTCGCCGGGGTAGTCGCGGTAGGCGAACGGAGCCCAGATCGGTTGGCCGCCGACGGCGCATGTCTGGCGCTGGATACTCACCGGTCCGGCCCCGAAGAGGATGTCGACATGGTCGTTGATCCAGTTCGTGAACACCGGATCCTGGAAGCCGTTCGCGACCTGGATCTCCGCGTGCAAGGCGGTTGGCTGGAACAACAGCGCAATCAGGGTGGTGAGCAGCGTGGCGCGTTGCAGCGGGCGCGAAGGAGAGCGGGGGGGCGGCACAGGAGGGGTGTTGCAGCGCAACAGGGCGATGGGGGTCGCAGTAGAGCAAGCCCCTCACCGCATCGGTAGTGGCCATACGGACCGCTTGCAAATCCTGAATGTGCAGAGCCGTTTCGTGCGCAGCGAGAGTTGCCGTGCGCTATGCCTTCGTACGCGTCAGCTGCGACAACTTCCTGACCAGCGGCTCGAAGCGCTCCGCCGGCGTGTTGCCATACCCGAGCACGAGCCCGTTGTCGTCGGCCGACGGCTGCAGCGCGAAGCTCGACAAGGCGGCAGGTGCCATGCCGTGGCGCAGCGCGGCGGCGGCGATGCGGGCATCGGCGTACTCGCCCGGCAGCCGCACCGTGAGGTGCAT
>NZ_JBFUFP010000742.1:0-2765 GCF_056403375.1 Rhizobacter sp. P2_H2 | reverse complement strand
TCGTTGGCCTGTGGAGCCAGTTCCAGCAGGCCTCGCTGAGCGTGCAGCGGCTGGGCGACGTGATGAACGCGCCGGCCGAGCCGTACTCGATCACGCCGCAGCGGCAGACGGGTGGTGCCGGCCGCATCGAGGTGCGCAACCTCGGCTTCCGCTATGCCGATGACCTGCCGATGCTCTACCAGGACCTGAGCCTGAGCATCCAGCCGGGGCAGACGGTGGCGATCATGGGCCCGTCGGGCACGGGCAAGAGCACGTTCGCGAAGCTGCTGATGGGCTTCTACCAGCCGAGCCAGGGGCAGATCCGCATCGACGACGTCGACATCCGCCACATGGCCGCCAACGAGCTGCGCGCGCACTTCGGCGTGGTGCCGCAGGAGACGGTGCTGTTCAGCGGCAGCATCTTCGACAACCTGCGCGCGGGCAACCCGGCAGCCAGCTTCGACCAGGTGGTGCAGGCCGCGAAGATGGCAGGCATCCACACGACGATCGAGGCGCTGCCGCAGGGTTACCAGACCGAGATCGGCGAGCGCGGCAGCGGCCTGTCGGGTGGGCAGAAGCAGCGCCTGGCGATCGCCCGTGCACTGCTGAAGGGCCCGAAGGTCTTGATCTTCGACGAGGCGACATCGGCGCTCGACCACGACACGGCCGAGAGCTTCGCGAAGACCATCAACGGGTTGAAGGGCCGCGTGACGATGCTGTTCATCACGCACAACCTGCCCAAGGTTCTGAAGATCGATGCGGTGGTGCAGCTGCATCGGGAGGGCGGGCACCAGTTGCAGGCGGTGCCGGCAACGCCGGCGGACCTGGCTGCAGAGGCCTGAGATGCGGCTGCTGGGGTTTCCCCGAGGGAGAATCGTGCGGGTCAAGAGCCACACGTGCATATGTCCTGCACAGTTGATTTCTATGCTGATCCGATCAACACCACCTGGCAGTGCAACCCGGTGTTGGCAAAGGACGGCAAATGAACGATTGGCTGAGTGTTGCGGCAGTGATGTCGCTGGTGGGGCTTGTGGTTGTGGTGGTGAAGGTGGCGTGCGAGCGCTGGATTGAACGGCGAGCGGATGCATTGTTCCTGCAGGCGAAGGGCACCGCGCTGGATGCGGTCCGCTCGTACGGTTTCGAGACGGGCAAGGCGGAGCGGCGATGCCCTGCGTGCGCTGGGTTGGTGACGGTGAGTGAATGTGCGACTGGCGTGCCAGGGGCGCTGCCGGTGCTGGAGGTGCGCTGCGAATGCGGCCTGTGCGATATCAGCTTCTGCCTGCAAGCGCTGGTGGACGGTGAAGTGGAGTAGGTCGCCAGGCCGGACGCGCGGCTTGCAGTAGCGCGTCCGCGCGCGGACTCGTTCCATACAGAGTGCTCATAGCGCCATCTGGCTTGTAGATGTCCCCCATCAGGGGGTGCGCGCAGTTCCGGGATTTGCGGCGCGACGTGACTAGACTGCAGCGGTCAAGGGGGAGAAGGAAGAAGACATGTCGAGTCTCGCGATCAGTGACACGCCTGCGGGTGCGCCCGCATCACCGCAGCAATGGGTGCCCCATTCGGAGCGCGTGTTCTCGGTGCCGGGCCTGCTGTCGGCCGACGAATGCGCAGCGCTGATCGACCTGGCGGAGCGGCGCGGGTTCGACGCGGCATCGGTGCGGACGGTGGCGGGCCCGCAGTTGATGCGCAATGTGCGGAACAACGAGCGTGCGCAGTTCGAGGCGCCGTCGTGGATTGCGTTGTTGTGGGAGCGGTTGGCGGCGTTGCCGCTACCGCACCTGGACGGCGAAGCTGCCGCGGGTTTGCCGAAGGAACTGCGCTTCTACAAGTACTCGCCCGGGCAGCGCTTCAAGATGCACAAGGACGGGCCGTGGACCGAGGGCGGGATGACCAGCAGGCTGACGCTGCTGGTCTACCTGAATCACGGCTTCGACGGTGGGGAAACGGACTTCCGGGAGTTCAAGGTGGTGCCGCGGCAGGGAAGCGGGCTGCTCTTCGTTCACGACACGTGGCATGAGGGGGCGGCGGTCACGGAAGGGGCCAAGTACGTGCTGCGGTCGGATGTGTTCTACGACGGGAGTTCATCATGGCCTTCGTGAATGAGTACATCGCAAGCGCGGACGCGGAAAGGTACGACCTCGAATCCATCAATGAGACCTTCATCGTCGGAGGGACACATGCGCACGACTGGACCATTGATCGAGATCGCGACCTCTACCTGCGCGTCGTCGCACGAGGGCGGGAGGAAATGGCGRGCTGTTCAACGTGGACGCTGTATCGATGTGGCGACCTGATCGTCGTCGACCTGGACTGCGTTCAGCACCATGCCCACATGGGCCGAGGTCCCGCCGCAATGGCAGAGCTGTCACTCATCATAAATTTAAGAGATCGATCCATCTGAAGAAACATGGTGAAAAGTATGAAACTAAAACTAATCGTTCACGGACAACCAAATGCAGTGGATCGCCTTCGAGATAAGCGCGCGATCTCTTTGATGATCGCCTATTGGATCGGGGCTGGGGTCGTCGGAATAATTTTGCCGAGCGGCGAGTCTCTCGGGCCTCTCAGAGCAGTGTCCCTTGCAATAGTAAGTTCTATGAGTGGAGTTATGCAGGCGGCGCAGAGATCATTTGACCCCGCTTTTGTAGAGGTTTTTTCCACTTTCACGCTACTCTGGGCCACCATCCTTTTGCTCGTGAGCATATTCTGGTTGCCATCTGGTAATCGGAATCATTTCCCGTCGTTGTCGGCGAAGGTGATAGTAATTTTTCTTTGTTGCCTAATGA
>NZ_JBFUFP010000741.1:0-2767 GCF_056403375.1 Rhizobacter sp. P2_H2 | reverse complement strand
CTTCCGCTTCGCGCCGTACGGCGTGTCGCGCTGGGCGATCGACCGCTTCAACCGCGACGAGCAGGCTCCGGCGATCTTCTACATGCATCCGTGGGAGATCGACCCGCTGCAGCCGCGCGTGCCCGGGCCGGGGCTGAAGACGCGTTTTCGGCACTACGTGAACCTGCACCGCACCGAGAGCCGGCTGGATCGCCTGCTCGGCGATTTCCGCTGGGGGCGGATGGATCAGGTGTTCGGTATCGCACGAGGATGACCCACCCCCGAAGCGCTGCGCGCTTCCCCCTCAAGGGGGCACCGCCAGCGGCCCGGCGAAGCCGGTTCCGCGGCGGTCGCTGGGCCTGAGGCGCTTCGGCATGAGGTCGCTGCTCACCGACCTGGTGCACCTGCTGCTGGCGATGCCGCTGTACGTGCTGCTCGGCATGGCGTGGCTCAGCGTGCGGGCATGGCGCGCGAAGGCGGGGCGGCTGCACCGCTGGCGGCATGGCTTTGCGCTGCTCGGCGTGCTGGTCTACGTCGTCTCGATCCCCGCGACCACCAACACGCTGCTCGCCCAGCTGGAGGCCTGGTGGCCGGTGCCGACCGACGCGCAGGTGAGGGCGCTGCCCAGCACCGACGGCCCGCGCATGCTGGTGCTGACCGCTGGCTGGTTCCGCAAGACGGAGACCGGCTATCGCGTCGTGATGGGCGCGCCGAGCTGGGAGCGCACCGAGATGGCTGTCGAGCTGTTCCAGCGCTTCGGCGGGCGGCTGATGTTCACCGGCGCACCGCTGCCCGATGGTTCCGATTCGGTCGCGCAGCACATGGCCTCGGCCGCGCAGCGGCTGGGCGTGCCGGCCGACGCGATCAGCGTCGAGACGCGTTCGGTCAACACCCACGAGAACATGCTCTTCAGCGAGCGCCAGTTCGGCCTGCGTGCGCAAGGGCGCGTGCTGCTGCTGGCGAGCGCGATGAACCTGCCGCGCGCGGTGGCCGCCGCGCGCGGTGTCGGGCTGGACGTGCTGCCGTATCCCTGCGATTTCCGCGCCGACACGGCGCTGAAGTGGCAGCATTTCGTGCCCAGCAACGAGGCGCCCGGTGCGCTCGAGGAGGTGCTGCATGAGTGGCTTGGTCTGGCGATGTATTCGCTTCGCGGCTGGGTGTAGCGCGGCGCTGGTCACCACCGCGACGGTGGTCGCGGCGCAGCCGCGCACCTTCGTCGTCGCCCCCGATGGCACCGACCGCGCGGTCGGCACGCTCGAGGCGCCGCTGCGCACGCTGGATGCCGCGGTGCAGCGCGTGAAGCCCGGCGACATCATCGAGCTGCGGGCAGGCACCTACGACGGCGCAGTGATCCGCAACCCCGGCTCGGCCGACGCGTGGATCACGCTGCGCGCTTACGCGAAGGAGCGTGCGGTGATCCAGGGCACCGAGCGGGGGCCGTCGATCTACTTCTACCACCGCACCTGCGACGAAGAGGCGCCGAAGGGCACGGTGTGCCAGGCGATGTACTGGCTGGTGCAGGGGCTGGAGGTGCGCGGCAGCGCCGACGGGCAGGAAGAGGGCTACGCGATCAAGATCGACACGCCGCACGTGCGGCTGCTCGACAACGACCTGTGCTGCTCGCGGGTCGATGTGGTGAAGCTGGTGCGCACCGCGGACGACGTCGAGATCCTGCACAACCGCATCCACCATCCGAACGCGAAGATCGGCGACAACGCGCAGGGCATCGACATCGTCGGCGCGGATCGCACGCGGGTGGCGTTCAACCATGTGCACGACATCCCGTCGATCGGCATCTACGCGAAGGGCAACTCGCGCAACACGGTGTTCGAGTTCAACCGCGTCGAGCGGACCTGGTCGAACGCGATCATGCTGGGGCAGGAGACCGACGACGACCGGCTGGTCGACGGGCCGTACGAGACCTACGACGGCGTGATCCGCGACAACGTGATCAGCGAGGTGGGCTGGGCCTGCCTCGCGACCTCGTCGTCGTGGCGGCCGCGCATCCACAACAACACCTGCTGGAACACCGGGCTGCTGACGCATGGGTCGGTGCTGGTGTCGAACGAGTCGGAGATCCACCAGGGCGGCACCGAGGTGGCTATCACCAACAACCTGATCGTCGGTGGCGCGAAGCTGCCGTTCATCCGCATCACGTCGGAGGCGATGAGCGATGCGCGCACGCTGGTGATCGACCGCAACCTGTATGCGATGCGGACCGGGGCGCCGGGGGTGTTCAGCTGGGAAGACAAGCGGGTCGTGAAGGTGGGGCTGGAGCGCTGGCGCGAGGCGACCGGGCTGGACCGGCACAGCGTGGTGCTGCCGACGGCGGACGGGTTGTTCGTCGACACGCAGTCGCTGCAACCGAAGGCGGGGGGGGTGGCGTGGGATCAGCGGCTGGTGGCGGAGCCGGCGCTGGCGGGGTGTCCACCGAGGCCGGTGGTGGGGGCGAGGGCGGCGTGTCCGGTGGAGGGGTTCGGGCCGCGGCAGTGAGATCGACGTGGTGTTTCAGGCGGCAGGTGACGCTGTCTTGATCACGTGCCCGAGGATCAGCCGGTCGTTCAGGAGCGTCGTGAAGCTCCAGGCCGACTCCAGGCCGTCGAGAAGGGAGAGTCGAGCGGCGTTCGCTTCGTGTTCGACTTCTTCGGCCAGGCGGCTGGAGTCGGGTCCGAAGTCCTTGTCGGTGCGGATCGTGTTGCACCAGGCGGAGAGCGCTGACTCCTTGCTGGCCGCGCTGGTCTGCGAGACATAGGTGCCGCCGCCGAATTCGAGAATGATGGTGTAGAGG
>NZ_JBFUFP010000740.1:0-2779 GCF_056403375.1 Rhizobacter sp. P2_H2 | reverse complement strand
AAGCGCGGCTCGGGCAGGTTCTCGGGCGCCATCACGAGCAGCGATTTGTCGTGCAGCTGCGTCACGATCTGCAGTGCGGCGTATTCATCGTCGATGCCCGCGGCCACGGCCGCCGCGGCCAGCGTGCAGCCACCGACAAAGACCGAGAGCCGCGCGAAGACCTGCGCTTCCGGCTCGGACAGCAGCTTCACGCTCCACTGCAGCGTGGCGCTCAGCGTGCGATGACGCGGCGCCACGTGCGAGCTGCCGGTGAGGAAGCGGAAGCGGTCGTCCAGCCGCGCGCGGATCTCGTCGACCGCAAACATGCGCACGCGCGCCGCGGCCAGCTCGATCGCGAGGGCGATGCCGTCGAGCCGGCGGCAGATCTCGGCGATGACCGGGGCGTTGGCCGGTGTCAGCGCGAAGTCGGGCCTGGCGAGCCGGGCCCGGTCGACGAAGAGGCGCACGGCATCGGAGTCGAATGGCAGCGGGCCGACCGCGAAGATCTGCTCGCCCGGCAAGCCCAGCGCCTCGCGGCTGGTGGCAAGGATGCGCAGGCCGGCGCAGGCGCCGAGCAGGCGGTCGGCGAGCCGTGCCACGGGGTCGATGAGGTGCTCGCAGTTGTCGAGCACCAGCAGCGCGCGTGCCGCGCCGATGTGCGCGCACAGCGCGTCGAGCGGATCGGCCGTCGTGTCCTGCCGGGCGCCGACGGCCGACGCCACGGCGGCGAGCAGGCGCCGTGGATCCTGCAGGGCCGCGAGGTCGACGAACCACGCGCCCGCCGCAAAGCCCGCCAGCTGCCGCTGCGCGAGCTCGATCGCCAGGCGGGTCTTGCCGCTGCCACCGGTGCCGGTGAGCGTCAGCAGCGGTGCGCGCTCCAGCAGGCCGGCGCAGTCGGCCAGCGCGTGCTCGCGGCCGATGAAGCGGGTGCGCAGCAGCGGCAGGCGGTGCGGTGTGGAGGCGGCTTCGCCGCGCTCGGGCTCCGCCTCGCGCAGCGCGGCGGTGAACTGGTAGCCGCGGCGCTTCACGGTGGCAATCGCTTCCGCCCCCAGCAGCTTGCGCAAGGCCGAGATCTGCACCTGCAGGTTGTTCGGCTCGACCACCAGGCCGGGCCACGCGAGATCGATCAGATCCTCCTGCCCCACCACCTGGTCGCGCCGCTGCGCCAGCGCGATCAGCACGTCGAGGGCCCGCACGCCGAGCGCCGCCGGCTTGCCGTCGTCCAGCAGCAGGCGTTCGGCAGGGCGCAGTTCGAAGCGACCGAAGTGGAGCGGTGTCGACACGKGTTGGCGCGGGTTTCAGCTTGATTTCAGGTGGGTGAAGGACGCGGCGATGGCGTGCGCGGGACAGTCGCCGCACTGCATCAGACCCCCGGGAGACCGCCCATGGATTTCATCACGACCATTATCCGCACGCTCTCGCACAGGCCGGCACCATCGCATTTCGCGATGGATGGCTGCCAGGGCCTGGTCGCCCAGTGTGAAGCCGAGTCCGACGGCGACAGCCTGCGGCTGTATGTGGATGGCCGGTTCGTGGCTGGATCGAGGGCGTGGTGCGCCTGTAGCGTCAACAGGCCGTCATGGGCGGGCCGCACAGTCCGCCGGCCCTCCACTTCATGTCAGAACATGACGAACACGTTCTTCTCCCTGCGTGCCCTGAAGTCCATCGCGATTGCTCTCATCGCCGTGACCGCTGCCGCGGCCCACGCCGATGAACTGCCGCGCTGGGACACTGCCATCACGAAGTACAACGAGAAGCAGGTCCGCGACTTCCATCCGATGTTCGATTTCGATTCCGATGGCTGCTACCCGGCCACACCGTTCAACCGCAACAACAACCTGAGCCAGAACCCCGGCCTGAACGCCACCGGCACCGTGCAGGGCGCCTGCCGCGACGGCGGCTGGGGCAACTTCGCCAACACCATCCACCGCCAGCTGTGCCGCGAGACGGTGGAGGGCAGCGATCGCATCGAGCGCTGCGCGCACTTCTACGAGCTGTACTTCGAGAAGGACCAGGCGATCGGCCTCACGTTCCTGGGCGGCCACAAGCACGATGTCGAGACGGTGATCGTCTGGACGGGCAAGAAGAACGGTGGGGGCGATTTCATCTCGCACGTGTCGGTCAGCGCGCACGGCAACTACACCACGCTGCCGATGGCCGGGCTGGAGAACCACTGGGGGCACCCGCTGGTGGTCTATCACAAGGACGGCGCAGGCACCCACGCGTTCCGCTTCGCGAATGCCAACGACCATGCCCACGTCGAGTTCATCGGCAACTGGGGCGAGTTCTACGCGCCGGACATCATCAGCCACTACAGCGCCGTCGCGCAGTGGAATGGCGACGAGTGGACCCGCTACCTGGCCAACCGCAACTACCGCGTGGCGCTGGAGAACTCGAACTTCGGCAGCGCGAGCTTCAAGACCCGCAACGACGGCGAGATCATGAACCAGGCCAACAACGCCGCACCGCGCGGCGATGCGTTCTGGGCCGATGTCTGGTTCCTGTGGGACGACGTGTGGGCCACGCGCGCGAAGGAATTCCAGGCGAACTACCCGCAGACGTACACGCGGATCAGCGAGTGATCTTCAGCGACTGACAGAGCCCGGCGCGGTCAGAACGTGATCACCACCGACCCCGCGCTGCGCTTCGCCTCGCCGTGGAACACCGCCTCGATGTTGTTGCCGTCCGGGTCGAGCAGGAAGGCGGCGTAGTAGCCGGGGTGGTAGGGCCGTTCGCCCGGCTTGCCGTTGTCGCGGCCGCCGGCTTCCAACCCGGCGCGGTGGAACGCCTCCACCATCGC
>NZ_JBFUFP010000739.1:0-2779 GCF_056403375.1 Rhizobacter sp. P2_H2 | reverse complement strand
GGCTCGCGGTCGGCATGGGCGCCGAGCGGCGCGAGCCACGCGTCCGCATCGAAGCGCAGCCCGCCCCCGCCCTTCTCGACGCCACCCATCTCGACGCCGCGGAACAGCCGCTCGGTGAAGCGCTTGCGCTCCAGCAGCGTCGTGCTGTCGATCCAGTCGGTGTAGCCGGGCCAGCCCTTCACGTTGGGCGGCACGAACAGGCTCTGCCCGAGCTTGGCGCTGGCGCGCGCGATCGGCAGCATCGCGTCGGGATTCGCGTCGAACTTCGCATCGAACTGGCGCAGCGTGCCCACCGTCAGTTCCACCGGCGACTTGATCAGCGCCGCGCGCGCGGCCGGCGCCCAGAACGCATCGCTCAGCAGCAGTTCGCGCAGCGCGGCGTCGATGCGCCAGCCGCTGTCGCGCAGCCGCGCGGCGACGCGCTCCAGCGTGGCCGGCTCCGGCACCGGCGAGACGAACTCGCGCCACAGCTTGCCGGCGATGAAGCGCGCCGCGGCCGGCTGCGCGAGCAGCTGTTCGAGCGCGCCGTCGGCGTCGTAGGCGGCGCTGCGTCCGAACAAGGTCTTGCTGCCGCCGTCGTGCAGGCGCGGGCGCAGGCGGGCGCTCCAGTCGGCACGGTCGACGGTCCAGCCGGAGAAGGCGCGCGCGGCTTCCTGGATGTCCTGCTCGCGGTACTGCCCTTCGCCGAGCGTGAAGAGCTCCATCACCTCGCGCGCGAAGTTCTCGTTCGGCGCCTGCGCCTTGTTGGCCGCGCCGTCGAGGTAGATCAGCATCGCCGGATCGCGCGCGATGCCGTGCAGCAGCGCGGCGAACGAGCCGAGCGCGTGCGTGCGCAACAGCTGCTGCTGATTGAACATGCCCTGCGGGCTCTGCACCTTCTGCACCGAGGTCGCGAAGTGGTTGTGCCAGAACAGCACCATGCGCTCGGCCAGCGGCGCCGGGGTGTCGCGCATCTCCTGCAGCCACCAGGCGGCGAGGTCGAGCGTGTCGCGGCGCGCCTGCTGCCGTGCCGCCTTGCGGGCGTCTTCGTCGGGCAACTGGCCGAGCGGCGTGCGGATCGGCTCGCGCGTGAAGTCGGGCGGCGGGTGCAGGGGGCGCGCGGCGCGCGCCGCGTCGATCAGCCGATCGACGGCGGCCTCGGCACTCAAGCCGATCCAGGGCGCGAGCTGCTGCGGCGACGGCACGAAGCCGGTGCGGGTCAGCAGGTGGCGGGCATCGCTCTCGGTCAGCGTCATGCGTGTCTCCAGGGTCTTCTGCCGGATGAGGCTCCCAACGACCCAGCCGCCAGCTTCGCCGACAACTCTTGCCGACCTTCACAAACCTTCACTTGCCAAACTGAAAAAGACGTGTCGCAAGATTTGTAACAGATGGTCCGGAGCCCCCAAAAACAGGATCGAACCTGCGCACAATCTCGGCTGTTACAAATCAACGGAGCCGTCGATGACGCCCACTGCCACTGCCCGCCCYGACCGTGTTGTCGTGGTCGATGACGATGCCCGGATCCGCGACCTGCTGCGCCGTTATCTGACCCAAGAAGGCTTCGAAGTCCTGCTGGCGGAGGACGCCAAGGCCCTGAACCGGGTGCTGACGCGCGAGACGGTCGACCTGATCGTGCTCGACCTGATGCTGCCGGGTGAAGACGGGCTGTCGATCTGCCGCCGGCTGCGTGCGGCGAGCGACGTGACGCCGATCATCATGCTGACGGCGAAGGTCGAGGATGTCGATCGCATCGTMGGCCTGGAGGTCGGTGCCGACGACTACCTGCCGAAGCCGTTCAACCCGCGCGAACTGCTGGCCCGCATCCATGCGGTGCTGCGCCGCCGCCCCGCGATGGAAGCGCCGGGCGCGCCGGCCAAGGATGCGCAGACGGTCACCTTCGGCCCGTTCGAGTTCGACCTGGCGCTGCGCCGGCTCTCGAAGGACGGCGAGCAGATCGCGCTGACGACCGGCGAGTTCTCGATGCTGAAGGCGCTGGTGCGCCACCCGCGCCAACCGCTGTCGCGCGACAAGCTGGCCCAGCTGGCCCGCGGCCGCGAGTTCGAGCCGTTCGATCGCAGCCTGGACGTGCAGATCTCGCGCCTGCGCAAGATGATCGAGCCGGATCCGGCCCAACCTCGCTACATCCAGACGGTCTGGGGTGTCGGCTACGTGTTCGTCCCGGACGGCACCGCCTGACAACGGATGGCTCGCAATGCCGTCGCGCTGAGCCTCTTCTGGCGCACCTTCTTCCTGCTGGCAGTCCTGCTGACCGGCGGGATCTTCGCGTGGGTGCAGACCTTCCGCGCGCTCGAATTCGAGCCGCGCGCGGTGCAGGCCGCGCAGCAGATCGCGAGCCTGGTGAACCTGTCGCGCGCCGCGCTGCGCTATGCCGACGGCATCAACCGCGTGACGCTGGTCAAGACCATGTCCGACCAGGAAGCCGTGCGCGTGCTGCCGCGCGAGCCCGGCGACAAGTGGGAGGCCTTCGAGGTCGACCGCTTCTCGCGCGCCATCGGCCAGGAGCTGCGCACCCGCCTCGGCCCCGACACCATCGTCGCGACCGCGGTCAACGGCAACGGCGGCCTGTGGGTCGGCTTCTCGATCGAGAAGGATCCTTATTGGCTGCAGGCCGACCCGACGCGCGTGCGTCCGCTGGCCGGCAGCACCTGGCTGCTGTGGGTCAGCATCGCGCTGCTCGCCACGGTGGTCGGCTCGGCCGCGATCGCGCGGCTGATCAACCAGCCGCTGCGCGACCTGTCGTTCGCCGCCAGCCGCATCCGCGACGGTGAATACGAGTCGC
>NZ_JBFUFP010000738.1:0-2790 GCF_056403375.1 Rhizobacter sp. P2_H2 | reverse complement strand
CTCCAGCACCTCGCCGAGCGTGTGCAGCAGCGGCGAGTTCATCTCGCGGATGCGGCTGGACGTCTTCAGGTGGCGGGCGCGGTGCAGGTTCTCGCTGTTCAGCAGCGTCAGGAATTCCGGGTGTGCGAGGTAGTGCTCCCAGGTGAACGACACCAGCCGGCGCACCGCGTCGGGCGGGCTCAGGCGTTCGAGGTGCAGCTCGCGCTCGGCGTCGCGGATGTCGGCATAGGTCTGCTCGAGCACCGCGAGGAACAGCTCGTCCTTGCCGCCGAAGTAGTAGTAGATGAGGCGCTTGTTGACGCCGGCGCGCTCGGCGATGCCGTCGATGCGCGCGCCACCCAGGCCGCTTGCGGCGAACTCGTGCATCGCGGCGCGCAGGATCTCCTGCTGCGTGCGGTCGGCGTCACGGGTGCGCAGCTCGACGATGGTGGCTGCGCTGGCAGCGGTGGCGGGCAGGGGCGACGGCATGGCGCCCATAATTCAACGGATGGTGAATTATGGGCATCCGGTTGAACCCTACTTCGGCAGGCGCAAGCCCATCAGGCTGTCGACCGCAGCGCGGGTGATCGTGTTCGGCAACGCCGGCACGATGGCCTTCAACGAGGCCGGGATGGCGCCCGGGTGGACCATCGCCACCTGCACCGCGCGCGACTGCTCGTCGAGCAGCACCAGGTAGTAGCGGTCATCCACCGGACGGCGCCAGACCGGGCCGGCGCTGCCGCGGTTGTTGGCGTCGATGACGGCCCCTTGCTTCATCACCGTCCGGCTGTTCGCGTCGAGCAGGTCGGCATCGGTCGAGAAGTGATCCATCGTGCAGCCCTTGACGCCGCAGGTCGAGCCGCCCAGCGAGCCGACCTGGTACGAGCGGATGCCGGTGCTGATGATGTCGCGGTTGCCGTACTGCGCGCCTTGCGATTCGGCCACCACCTCGAGGATGTTGATCTGGCCGCAGCCGTCGCCGAGCCCGGCGTTGCCGGGGGTGTTGCTGAAGCAGTGGCAGGGGCTGTAGCCCGACCAGCCGTCGCGGTACAGCTCCGACGGGGCGACCGCGAGCCACGGCGAGTCTTCGGCCTTCTCGTCCTTGCCGTCGGTGACGCAGCTCAGCGGCTTCATCGTCGGGTCGTCGGCGTACGGCATGCCGGCCAGCATCACGACCAGCTTCGAGCCCTTCCAGCCGACGAAGTCGAGGTCGGAGCCCGGGCAGTACGGGTCGCTGCCGGGGCCGCACTTGAACGGCTTCTCCTGCGACGCGAAGACGGTGCAGCTGTTGCCGAGCTCGCTGGGCAGCACCTTCGAACCTTTCGGTCCGGAGAAGTGGAAGTTGTACGGCTTGTCGGGCGTGCGGCGGTCCCAGAACGAGCGGATCGCCCAGTTGCCGTCGGTGGCGCCCAGCGGCTGGTAGACGACCAGTTGCTTGATGCGCAGCGGGCCGTCGAGCACCAGCCCGAGTTCTTCGTTGAACGGGCTGATCCTGTCGCTGGTGACGTCGTGCTTCGTGCGGCAGCAGGATTCATCACCCCACGGGAACTTGATGACTTCCGACTGCACGTTGCAGCTCGCGCTGCCGGCCTGCGCCTCGATGCGGCGGCCCCAGTAGCCCTTGGCGCCGATGTTCGTGAAGGTCAGCGTGCCGCCGAGCGTCGGCGTGCCGTTGTTGCTCGTCGGGGACGCCGTGTGGGCGGGAGCCTGGGTGTTGCCCAGGTCCGACCAGGTGTTGGCGGACGGCGCGGGGGCCGGAGCCGGGCTCGGTGCCGGCGCGGGTGCCGGACTCGGTGCGGGGCTCGGGGATGGCGCAGGACTCGGCGCCGGTGCCGGAGCGGGACTCGGAGCGGGAGCCGGGCTCGGCGAAGGGGCCGGCGCCGGGGCTGGGGCTGGGGCCGGCGACGGTGCGCCGCCTCCGACGGGCGACGGCGCAGGGCTGTCTCCACCGCCGCYGCTGCAGGCGGCGAGGGCAACGGTTGCGAACAGGGCGGCCAGCAGGGAAGTCTTTTTCATGGCCAGGCAGGGGCAAGTCGCGGGCCATGCGGGTGCCGCGGCGACGCACGGGGCAGGGCCGCCCACGCGGCCCGCCAGCCCGCGCCGGCGCTGCGTTCGCGCGACCCATCGGCGCAGCGCATGTGCACCATATGCGCCAGCGCAGACGCCGATTGCGTCGCCCGCGGACACATCCTGTTCCAGGTTGCCGCGAATCGTCAGCGCACGAGGCACACTGGGCGCTTCTGTCCAGCTTCCTGCGCCGCGCCGACATGACTGAATCCGCGTCCTCCTCGCCCCGCCCGCAACGCCTCGCCGGCCATGTGCTCGTCGAAGCCCTGATCGCCCAGGGCATCGACACCGTCTTCGGTGTCCCCGGCGAGAGCTACCTGGCGGTGCTCGACGGCTTCCATGAACACCGCGACAGCATCCGCTTCATCGCCTGCCGGCAGGAGGGCGGCGCCGCCTTCATGGCCGAGGCGCAGGGCAAGCTGACCGGCCGCCCGGGCGTGTGCTTCGTGACGCGCGGCCCCGGTGCCACCAACGCCAGCATCGGGCTGCACACCGCCTTCCAGGACAGCACGCCGATGGTGCTGTTCATCGGCCAGGTGGCGAGCGACCAGCGCGACCGCGAGGCCTTCCAGGAGCTCGACTACCGGCAGGTGTTCGGCCCCGGCACGCTCGGCTTCGCGAAGTGGGTCGGCGAGGTGCACGACCCGGCGCGGCTGCCGGAGTACATCTCGCGCGCCTTCCACACCGCGCTGCAGGGGCGGCCCGGGCCGGTGGTGCTGGTGCTGCCGGAAGACATGCTGACCC
>NZ_JBFUFP010000737.1:0-2817 GCF_056403375.1 Rhizobacter sp. P2_H2 | reverse complement strand
GCGCCGCAGCCGGCGGGGTGTTCAGGCGTGAACTGCCGCTGCCCGACACCTGCGCGATCAGGCCCAGGGTCTCGAGGGCCCGGAAGTCGTCGATCGTCACGCCGACCACGTTGGCCAGCAGCATCTCCTCGGACTTCGCACCGTCGATCAGCAGCAGCAGGTTGCGCTGCGCACGCTCCTTGACGAGCGCGCGCGCCGTCATCTCGATTCGTCCCGCGTCAGTTTTGGTCCAGATCACCAGAGCTCTCCCAGGGCGCGGCGCGGCGGGTCAGCCGCGGCCCGAATTTATCAGCATGACGCCCTCTGCGGGGCGCTCATCCACAGCATCGTCAGGTCTTGTCCCTCAACTCGCGCCGCAGGATCTTGCCCACCGGGCTCTTCGGCAGCTCGGTGCGGAACTCGACCACCTTCGGCCGCTTGTAGCCGGTCATGTTGGCCTCGCAGTACGCGCGCACCTCGGCCTCGGTCAGCGCGGGGTTCTTGCGCACGATCACCAGCTTCACCGCCTCGCCGGCCTTCGCATCGGGCACGCCGATCGCAGCGCACTCGAGCACGCCGGGCATCTGCGTGACGACGTCCTCGACCTCGTTCGGGTAGACGTTGAAGCCGCTGACCAGGATCATGTCCTTCTTGCGGTCGACGATCTTGAAGTAGCCGTTGCCGTCGACGGTGCCGATGTCGCCGGTGCGGAAGAAGCCGTCGGCCGTCATCACCTTCGCGGTCTCGTCGGGGCGCTGCCAGTACCCGGCCATCACCTGCGGGCCGCGGATCGCGATCTCGCCCGGCGTGCCCAGTGGCACCTCGCGGCCGTCGTCGTCGAGCAGCGCCAGCTCGGTGGAMGGCAGCGGCAGGCCGATGGTGCCGGTGTAGGCCGTGCTGTCGGTCGGGTTGCAGGTGGCCGACGGCGAGGTCTCCGACAGGCCGTAGCCTTCGCAGATCGGGCAGCCGGTCTTCTCGAGCCACAGCTTGGCGGTGGCCTGCTGCACCGCCATGCCGCCGCCGACCGAGATCTTCAGGTGGCTCCAGTCGACGGTGTTGAACAGCGCATGGTTGGCCATCGCGTTGAACAGCGTGTTGACCGCCGGCAGGCTGTGGAACGGCTGCTTGGCCAGCTCCTTGAAGACGCCCGGAATGTCGCGCGGGTTCGGGATCAGCAGGTTGCAGCCGCCGGTGCGCATCGACAGCATCATGTTCGAGGTGAAGCCGAAGATGTGATACAGCGGCAGCGCGCACACCGACATGATCTGCGTGCCGGCCGGCACCTTGCGCATCGCCGGCTGGTACCAGGCCTCGGCCTGCAGCGTGTTGGCGACCAGGTTGCGGTGCAGCAGCACCGCGCCCTTGCTGACGCCGGTGGTGCCGCCGGTGTACTGCAGCACCGCGATGTCGTCGAGCTTGAGCGTGGGCGCCTTCAGGCTCGCGCGCTTGCCGGCGGAGATCGCGTCGTTGTACGGCACCGCGCCGGGCAGCTCGAAGGCCGGCACCAGCTTCTTCACGTTGCGCACGACGTAGTTGACGATCAGCCCCTTCGGGAAGCCGAGCATGTCGCCCATCGTCGCGAGGATGATCTTCTTCGTCGGCACCGCGGCCAGGCAGGCCTGCAGCGTGGCGGCGAAGTTCTCGATGATCAGGATGGCCTTCGAGCCGGAGTCCTTCAGCTGGTGCTCCAGCTCGCGCGGCGTGTACAGCGGGTTGACGTTGACCACCACCAGGCCGGCGCGCAGGATGCCGGCGACCGCGATCGGGTACTGCGGCACGTTGGGCATCATGATCGCGACGCGGTCGCCCTTCTCGAGCCCGAGCGCCTGCAGGTACGCGGCGAACGCGCGCGAGGCCTCGTCGACCTGGCGGAACGTGAAGACCTTGCCCATGAACTTGTAGGCGGGCAGGTCGGCGTACTTCTTCAGGCTTTCGTCGATCAACGCGGTGAGCGACGTGTACTGCTCGACATCGATCTGCTCCGGCACCCCGCTGGGGTACTGCTTGAGCCAAGTCTTATCCATCTGGGGTCTCCGGAAACGAACGGGCGATTCTGGCCCATGGTATTCACACGCCCCCTAGGGTGTTTCACCTGAAGGGTGGCACCCGCAAGGGTGCAACACGGATTGACGCTCCTGGAGGCTTCCCGTACGCTTTCGACGAATTGGTCAGACCACTGGACCAATTTGACACAACTCACAGGACGACCCCATGACGCAACGACTGGCCGGCAAGGCCGCCCTCGTCACCGCCGCCGGCYAGGGCATCGGCCGCGCCACCGCGGAGGCCTTCGCGCGCGAGGGTGCGCGGGTGATCGCGACCGACATCAACGATGCGGCGCTGGCCGAGCTGTCGCGCATCCCCGGCATCACCGCGCGGCACCTCGACGTGCGCGACGGCGCCGCGGTGCAGTCGCTGGTGGCCGGGCTCGGGCCGCTGCAGGTGCTGTTCAACGGCGCCGGCTTCGTGCATGCCGGCACCATCCTCGAGTGCGACGACGCGGCCTGGGATTTCTCGTTCGACCTGAACGTGCGCTCGATGTACCGCACGATCCGCGCGGCGCTGCCGGCGATGCTGGCCGGCGGTGGCGGCTCGATCATCAACGTGGCCTCGGTGGCCGGCAGCATCAAGGGCGCGCCGAACCGCTTCGTCTACGGCACGACGAAGGCGGCGGTGATCGGGCTGACGAAGTCGGTCGCGGCGGATTTCGTCGCGAAGGGCATCCGCTGCAACGCGATCTGCCCGGGCACGATCGAATCGCCCTCGCTGCGCCAGCGCATCGAGGCGCAGGCCGGCGCGAGCGGGCAGACGGTGGCACAGGTCGAGGCGGCCTTCGTC
>NZ_JBFUFP010000736.1:0-2821 GCF_056403375.1 Rhizobacter sp. P2_H2 | reverse complement strand
GTCGCGGCCAGAGCCGGGGCCGGGACCACCGCCGGGGCCGATGCCGCGACGGCGATCGACACCACCGGTGCCACCGGCACGATGGTCGCGACCTCCGGCCCCTTCGGCAGCACCGGACGCGAACCGCTGAACGACATCGCGAAGGAGGCCGCACCGGCCACCAGCCCGCCGCCCACCAGCCACGGCAGCAGCCGGCCGATCGAGCGTGCCGGCCGCAGCGCCGCGGTGCGCGACACCGCCGCATCGCGGCGCGGCGGGGCCGCCAGCGCGGCGATCTCTTCGGGCTTCAGCATCTGCAGCGTCGGCACGAAATCCGTGCGCTCGCCTTCGGCGGCCCCGTTCACCTGGGGCACCTTTGCCAGGGCCAGGTCGCGCTCGAGCTGCGCATCGAGCCGCGCCAGCATCGAGACGAAGGCGTCGCGCTCGCGCGTGCCGGCTTGCATCGCGGCGCCGCTCATGATGCGCTCCGCACGATGCTGACGCGCTTCATGCCGGCCAGGAAGGCCTCGCGTGCGCGGCTCTCGTCGAGCTGCCCGGCCAGCGCGTTGCAGAACTGGTCGCGATTGGTGACGACCGAGGCCGCACGGCGCACCAGCACCTCGGCGATCGGCCCGATGTGCTCGGCCAGCAGCCGTGTCGCGTGCTCGATGACCGCCTGCGGCACGGTCTGCGCTTCGCGCCGCGCCCGCTCCACCTCGAGGTCGCGCAGGCCCTGCGCATCGGTGCAGTAGTTCACTGCATCGCCGATGTGGCCGAACACCAGGCACGGGCGCAGCGGCGATTCCATCTCGGCGATGCGCTCGCCGCCGACCACCAGCAGCTGGCGATCGTCGCGCTGCATCACCGCGGCGCAGCGCGACAGCGCCTTCGCCGCGGTCAGGTCCAGGCCGCCGCTGCGCGTCAGGTCGAGCACCACCTGGCGCGAGCCGATGCTCACGCGCTCCACCGCATGCACCGCGGCCTCGACGGTCGCGAAGAACAGCGGCTGGCCGATCTCGATCACCGGCACGTCGCGCGAACTCGTCTGGCCCATCGGCACGCCGACGATGGTCGGGGCCATCGCATCGGTCGCGTTGTATTCGCGGCGCACCAGGCTGTCGCGCATCTGCACGAAGGCCAGCACCGAGGCCGCGACCACGCCGGCCGCCACCGCCACCAGGATGTCGGCCGACAGCATCAGCACGCACACGATCAGCACCACCGCCAGTTCGCCGCGCATGCCGCGCCGGTCGGCCTGCCATTGCGCCAGCAGCTCGCGCACCGGCGGCACGGCGATCTCGCCGGCCACGCACAGCATCAGCGCCGCCACCACCGCCAGCGGCACCTTGACGATGACCGAAGCGAACACCAGCGTGCCCAGGCCCACCAGCATCGCCGAGGCGAACGCGGCGCTGCGCGAGGTGGCGCCGGCCTGCATGTGCACCGACGAGGTCGAGGTGCCACCGGCCACCGGCAGCCCGCCGGCCAGCAGCGAGACCAGCGAACCGAGGGCGCCGGCCATCAGCGCGCGGTTGGCGTCGAAGCGCTGCGTGCCGAGGTCTTCGATCTGCATCGCCGAAGTCAGCGTCTCGACCGAGTTGACGAGCGCGATCACCGCGGCGAAGGCCAACACGTCGATCCAGCGGCCGGGCGGCCAGCCTTCGAGGAACTGCCCGACGAGGCGCGACACCGGCAGCAGCGGGCCGCCGGCCAGGTCGATGGACGGCAGGTGCGGCAGCGCACCGGGTGCGCCGAGATCGACCACCAGCGCGACCAGCAGGCCGGCCGACAGCCCCGCGAGCATCGCGCCGCCGGTACCGTAGCGGGCCCGCAGCAATGCGAACACGCCGAAGGTGCCGATGGCGGTGCACAGCGGTGCCCACGGGCGCAGGCGGTCCGGCGCGGCCACCAGGTCGGGCAGCTCGGACCAGATCAGCCGCAGCGCCAGCGCGATCACGAGGCCTGCCGTCACCGAGGTCGGGATCAAGCGGATCAGGCCGCCGAGCTTCAGCGCCGCGAAGGCCRGCTGCAGCAGCATCGCGAGGAACAGGCACAGCGACAGCAGTGCGAGCACCTGCGGCAGCTTGACGCCGTCGCCGGCACTGAACGACGCAGCGGCCGCCGCGATCACGACCGCGACCGAGGCGCGCGGCGAGAAGATCTGCGTCGGCACCGAGCCGAACGCGCTCGCGACGAGGGCGCCGAGCGAGGCGGCGATCAGCCCCGACAGCACCATCGCCGACACCACGCCCGGCCCCATCGACGAGATCGATCCGGCCGCCACCGCGCCATACGACACGGTGGTGATCAGCGACAACAGCGCGGACAGCGAGGCCCCTCGCACGTCGCCCCAGGGCAGCGGGACGCGGTCGGGACGCAGGCCGTCGAAGGTGGAGTGGGTGGTGGAGCGCATGGTGGTGGTGGGCGGTGGAGGGTTCAGGCGTGGAGGATTCAGGCGTGGAGCCCGGCCTGCGCCGCCAGGCCGGGAGCGGCCGTGGGCGCAGAGGAAGGTCCGGAGGAGGTGCGCGGCACGGCGGCCGCATCGATGCGGTAGCCGCTGCCGTAGACGCCGCGCAGCGCGAGCGCCTCGCCGGCGCAGCGCTTGAGCTTGCGGCGCAACTGATAGATGTGCTGCTCGATCGAGCGGCCGGTGATGCCGGCATCGGTGCCCCAGACGTCCTGCGCGAGGCGGGCCCGGGTCACCAACTGGCCGGCGTTCTCGAACAGCAGCTGGGCGAGCGCGAGTTCGCGGGCCGTCAGGCCGACGCGCTGCGAGCGCGAGACGATGGCGCTGGCGCCGCGGTCGATGCTGCAGCCGGCCACGCTCGGGCCGGTCTCGGCC
>NZ_JBFUFP010000735.1:0-2823 GCF_056403375.1 Rhizobacter sp. P2_H2 | reverse complement strand
GCTAGACGCCATGACCCGCAGTACCGACAGCTTCCAGCACCAGACCGTCCTCCTCGACGAGGCCGTCGACGGCGTGTTCACGCGCACTGACGGCATCTACGTCGACGGCACCTTCGGCCGCGGCGGCCATTCGCGCCTGCTGCTCGGCCGGCTCGCGCCCGGGGGAAGGCTGGTGGCGATCGATCGCGACCCGGACGCCATCGCCGCGGCAGCGTCGGGCGCAACGCGGGTCGATGACCCGCGTTTTTCCATCCACCACTCGCCTTTCGGCGGCATGTCGGATGTGCTGGCCGAACTCGGCATCGCCCAGGTCGACGGCGTGCTGCTCGACCTGGGTGTCTCGTCGCCGCAGATCGACAACCCCGAACGTGGCTTCAGCTTCCGCTTCGACGGACCGCTGGACATGCGCATGGACACGACCCGCGGCGAAAGCGCTGCGGATTTTCTGGCCCGCGCCGACGAGCGCCACATTGCAGAGGTGGTACGCGACTATGGGGAAGAACGGTTTGCTGTATCGGTTGCAAAGGCGCTTGTTGCTCGGCGCGAGGGCGGGCATCCAGTTCGCACCACCGCAGAGCTTTCCCACGTCGTGGCTGGTGCGGTCAAGACCCGCGAGCCGGGCCAGGATCCTGCAACGCGCACATTTCAAGCTCTTCGGATTTTCGTCAACGCCGAGCTTGAGGAACTCGAACAGGGGCTGAACGCAGCCCTCGGATTGCTGGCGCCGGGCGGCAGGCTCGTCGTGATCAGCTTCCATTCGCTCGAAGACCGCATCGTGAAGAACTTCATCGCCCGCGAAAGCAAGAGCGAGTTCGACCGCCGCGCCCCGTTCGCCCCCGAGCGGCCGAGCCGGCTGAAGGCAATCGCCCGCGTGAAGCCGTCCGAGACCGAGGTGCGCGCCAACCCGCGCTCGCGCTCGGCCATCATGCGCATCGCCGAGCGCACCGAGGTGCCGGCATGACCCGCATCAACCTCGTGCTGCTCATCGCGCTGATCGCCAGCAGCATCTACCTGGTGCGCGTGTCGTACGACGCGCGGCGCCTCTTCGCCGAGGTCGACCGCGCCACCAGCGAGGCGCACCAGCTCGAGATCGAGCACGAGCGGCTGCTGGCCGACAAGCAGTCGCAGGCGACGCCGCTGCGCGTCGAACGCGTCGCGCGCGACAAGCTCGCGATGCGCAATGCCACGCCGGCCGTCACGCAGTACGTCGCGTACGCGCCCGCCGCCTCGGGGGCCGCCAGATGAGCTGGATCGACAAGATCCGCCAGTTCGGCGGCGATGCCCGGCCGAACCCGGCACGCGCCGGCGCGGTCAACGTGCGCAGCGTCATGTACTCGACCAGCCCGCTGCTCGCGTCGAAGACGCCGCCGTGGCGCTCGAAGTTCCTGGTCGGCCTGGTCGGGCTGGGCTTCTGCGTGCTGGTCGGCCGCGCCGTCTACGTGCAGATCATCGGCAACGACTTCTTCCTGAAGCAGGGCGAGATCCGCTACGCGCGCACGCTTGACCTGTCGGCCAGCCGCGGCCGCATCATCGACCGCAACGGCATGATCCTCGCGTCCAGCGTGCCGGCGCCGTCGCTGTGGGTGATCCCGAAGGAGTTCGAGGCCGACAAGAAGCAGCGCGCCCAGCTCGCGAAGCTGCTCGGCTACACGCCGGCCGAGCTGGCCGGCAAGCTCGACGACAGCCCGAACTTCGTCTGGCTGCGCCGCCAGGTCGACGAACAGGTCGCGAAGGATGCGCTCGGGCTCGGCGTCAAGGGGCTGTTCCAGGTGCGCGAGTTCAAGCGCAAGTACCCCGAGGGCGAGGCCGCGGCGCACGTCGTCGGCTTCACCAACGTCGAGGAGAACGGCCAGGAAGGCATCGAGCTCGCGTTCCAGAAGGAGCTGCAGGGCCGCAACGGCACGCGCCGCGTCGTGAAGGACCGGCTCGGCCGCGTCGTCGAGGACATCGGCGAGAGCGTCGCGCCGGTCGACGGCCGCGACATCGAGCTGTCGATCGACTCGAAGGTGCAGTTCTATGCCTACCAGCGCATCCGCGATGCGGTGACCGAGAACAAGGCCAAGGCCGGCAGCGTCGTCGTGCTCGACGCGCAGACCGGCGAGGTGCTGGCGCTGTCGAACTTCCCGAGCTACGCGCCGGGCGACCGCAAGAACCTCTCCGGCGCGCAGCTGCGCAACCGCGCGCTGACCGACACCTTCGAGCCCGGCTCGACGATGAAGCCGTTCATCGCCGCCTGGGCGCTCGAGACCGGCCGCGTGACGCCCGACACCGTGCTGCAGACGGCGCCCGGCCGCCTGAACTTCGCCGGCTCGGTGATCACCGATTCGCACGCGCACGGCGACCTGACGGTGTCGCAGACGATCCAGAAATCGAGCAACGTCGGTGCGGTGCGCATGGCGATGCAGTTCCAGCCGCGCGAGATGTGGGAGCTGTACTCGCAGGTCGGCTTCGGCCAGAAGCCGCAGATCGGGTTCCCCGGCGCGGTGACCGGCCGGCTGCGCCCGTACAAGTCGTGGCGGCCGATCGAGCAGGCGACGATGAGCTACGGCTACGGGCTGTCGGCCTCGCTGTTCCAGATCGCACGCGCCTACACGGTGTTCGCGCACGATGGCGAGCTGATCCCGGTGTCGCTGGTGAAGAACCGGCAGGTCGATACCCCGACGCCGGCCGGCATCCGCGTGATCTCGCCGAAGGTCGCGAAGCAGGTGCGCGAGATGATGCACCTGGTCACGCTCGAAGGCGGCACCGCCCCGAAGGCGCAGGTGCCGGGCTACTCGGTGGGCGGCAAGTCCGGCACCGCGTACAAGCAGGAAGGCAAGGGCT
>NZ_JBFUFP010000734.1:0-2823 GCF_056403375.1 Rhizobacter sp. P2_H2 | reverse complement strand
GGACCTGACGCCGCCGGCCGAGATCCTGCGCTCGATGCAGGCGCAGATCACCGCCGAGCGCGAGAAGCGCGCGCTGATCGCGGCCTCCGAAGGCCGCAAGCAGGAACAGATCAACATCGCCACCGGCGAGCGCGAGGCCTCGATCGCCCGCTCCGAAGGGGCGCGGCAGGCCGAGATCAACAAGGCGCAGGGCGAGGCGTCGGCGATCACCGCGGTGGCCGATGCCACGGCCGGCGCGATCCGCAAGATCGCCGAGGCGATCCGCGAACCGGGCGGCGAGCAGGCGGTGCAGCTGAAGGTGGCCGAGAAGGCGGTGGATGCCTATGCGCACCTGGCGCAGAAGAACAACACGATGATCGTGCCGGGGAACATGACCGAGGTGGCCGGGTTGATCGGCACCGCGATGGCGCTGATGAAGGCGAAGGCACCCGGCCAGCCCTGAGCGAAATTCCCGCGGGACCGGTCCGAAGCCCCCTCGGAGGTAGGCTAAACTCGCCGGCTCCGGAGAGATGGATGAGCGGTTTAAGTCGCACGCCTGGAAAGCGTGTGGGGGTTAATAGCCCCCCGCGGGTTCGAATCCCGCTCTCTCCGCCAGTTGTCAATCTCAAGACCAGCGCACGGTCACCCGCAGGCCGCGACCTTCGAGGCCATCGGCCAGTTCAACCGTCGCGCCATGCCGATCGGCCACCGACTTGACGATGGCCAGGCCCAGGCCGCTGCCCGGTTGCGCCTGGTCGGGCACCCGGAAGAAGCGATCGAACACGCGCTCGCGCCAGTCCGCCGCGATGCCCGGACCGGCATCCTCCACCACCAGCGACGCATCGCCCCCCACCCGCACCGACACGGTCGACCCGGCGGGCGAGTACTTGATCGCGTTCTCGACCAGGTTGTCGACCAGCGACGTCAGCCCCTCGCGCTCGGCCTCGATCTCGCAGCGCTCGGCGCACGCCAGCTCCAGCTCGACGCCGCGCTCCGTCGCCAGCCCCGACAGCGCCGCCAGCCGGTCCTGCACCAGCTCGTCGAGCGACAGCCGCGCCGCCTGGGTGCGCCCGCTGTCGCTGCGCATCAGCCCCAGCAGCTGTGCCACCAGCCGGCTCGCCCGCTCGCCGCTGCGCACCAGCCCGTCGAGCAGCTCGGCATCGCGCGCATCGCCGCGGTGCGCCTGCAGCGCCTCGATGTTGATGCGCATCGCGGCCAGCGGCGTGCGCAACTCGTGCGCCGCGTCGGCGATGAAGCTGCGCTCGCGCGCCAGGCTCGCCGCCACGCGCGCGAGCAGCGTGTTCACCGCATCGGCCACCGGCCGCAGTTCGCGGTAGGCGCTGCCGAAGCGCAGCGGCGCCAGGTCGCCGGGGCTGCGCGTCTCGATCTCCTGCGAGAAGCGGCGCCATGGCCGCAACGCCAGCCGCACCGACCACCAGGCCGGCAGCACCAGGAACGGCAGGCTGATCAGCAGCGGCAGGATCAGGATGCCGCGCTCGCCGATCGCGAACAGGATCGACACCGCGTGGCCCGAACGGATCAACGTGACGCGCGCTGCGGACTGCGCCGACTGCTGCGTGTAGGTGCGCCACGGCATGCCGTCGATGAGCAGCTTCTCGAGCCGGCGCTGCTGCGTCGCCGGCACCACGCCGGGCGAGCCGGGCGAGGCATAGAGCAGCCGGTCGCCGAGCCAGACGTTCATCGACATGCGCAACGCCGGGTCGTCTTCTTCATGGTTCTCGCGGCGCTGGAACACGTCGAGCTTGCGCAGCACCTCCTGCAGCTGCTCGGGCCGGTCGGCCAGGCTGTCGACCAGCGCGAGGATCATGTCGGCCCTCGGGCCCATGTGGCCGGGCTCGAAGATCTCGTCGTAGCGCGCGGTGTCCCACACGAAATAGGCCATCGCCGCCGACCACAGCAGCAGCACCGTCAGCATCTGGGCCAGCACCAGGCGGCTGACCAGCGAGCTGCGCAGCCGCCTCCACAATGCGGCGGGCGTCATGCCCCGCCCTTGGCCGGTGCGACGCGGTCGATCACGTAGCCGACGCCACGCACCGTGCGGATGTAGCCCGGCCCGATCTTGCGGCGCAGGTTGGACATGTGCACGTCGAGCACGTTGCTCTCGTTGTCGAGCCCGCCGGGCAGCACCTGCTCTTCGAGCACGCGGCGCGTCAGCACGCGGTCGGCGCGCTTCATCAGCAGGCACAGCAGCTCGAACTCGCTGCGCGACAGCTCGACCGCCCGCTCGTCGACCGTCACGCGCATCGTCGCCTCGTGCAGCGCGAGCTGGCGGATCTCGATCGTGTCGTTGACCAGGCCGAAGCTGCGCCGCGCCAGCGCCCGCACGCGCGACAGCAGCTCGGCCAGCGCGAACGGTTTCACCAGGTAGTCGTCGGCGCCGCTGTCGAGGCCGGCCAGGCGGTCTTCGAGCGCGTCGCGCGCCGTCAGGATCAGCACCGGCATCGGCAGGCGCTCGCGGCGCAGGCGCGCCAGCAGCGCCAGGCCGTCGCCGTCGGGCAGGCCCAGGTCGAGCAGCACCAGGTCGCAGGCCTGGGTGTCGATCGCGTGCAGCGCGTCGCCCAGCCGGCGCACCCAGGTGACCTGCAGGCCCTGGTCTTCGAGCGCGATGCGCACGCCGTTGCCCAGTTCGAGGTCGTCTTCGATCAGCAGGATCTTCATGGCATGGCTCATGGACACCGATTGGAGACGCCGAACCTGAAGGTAGGGTGAAGCCGCGCCGGGGTCGCGGCGGGCGCCTTCATCGAACCTTCATGAAGGGTTCAGGTTCGCTTCAGGCGGGGTTCCGACACTGCTTTCCATCCCAACCGAGCGAGACTTCCCATG
>NZ_JBFUFP010000733.1:0-2824 GCF_056403375.1 Rhizobacter sp. P2_H2 | reverse complement strand
CGGCACGGCCATCCTGGTGTGCCGCGACAAGGCCACCGGTGCCGCCACCGGAACCGCGCGGATCCAGCGCAATGTGGCGATGCCGCTGCAGCTCGAGGGCAKCGTGATCCTGCCGCGATGGCTGGCCGATGAGCCCCGCGCCGAGCTCACCCGGCTGGCCGTGATGCCGGGTGCCGATCCGCAGACCCGGCTCATCCTGATGAAGGCCGCCTACCTGTATTGCCTGGCGAGCCAGGTGCGCTGGATGGTGATCGGTGCGCGCAGCAACGCACTGATCCGGATCTACCAGGGGCTCGGATTCACCGATGTGCTCGGGCCCGACGATCGTGTTCCGCTCGCGCATGCCGGCAACCTGCCGCATCGCATCCTGGCCTTCGATGTCACGGCGGCCGAGCGCACCTGGCTGGCGTCGGGCCATGGGCTGTATCCGTTCATGATCGAGACCTTCCATCCGGATGTGAATCTGTTCCCGAAAGAGTCCATGCTGCCTCAGAACGAGGTTCGTGTGGCGGCGTGACGCCCGGCGACGGCAGCACGCCGCTCCATTGCGCCAGGACCCGCATCAATTCCTGGCGGTTGAAGGGCTTGGCGAGCAGGTCGTCCATGCCGGCATCGGCGCAGGCGCGCCGGTCCTCGTCGGTCGAGGTCGCCGTGATCGCGATGATCGGCACCCTGGGAAGGAGCAGGGTGCGCTCCTGTGCCCTGATCTCACGGGTGGCGGCCTGTCCGTCCATCGTGGGCATCTGGCAGTCCATCAGCACGATGTCGGGTCGCTGCGACTCGCGCAGCGCCCGCCCGACGGCCTCGCGCCCATTGCCCACGCGTTCATGGACCAGCCCCTGCTGTTTCAGGTAGGCGCAAAGGATCAGCGCGGAGACATCATCATCCTCCGCGACCAGCACGCGTCGCAGGTCGATCACCGGGATCGCCGGCGATGCGCCATCCTGTGCTTCGCCGGGCGCCGTCGTGCCCGGAAGCCGGGCGATGAACACGAACCGGGAGCCGACGCCCGTCTTGCTGAGCACGCTCAGCGAGCCTCCCATCGCTTCGGCCAGTTCCCGGGCGATGGTGAGGCCGAGGCCGGCACGGCTGCCCATCGGCGCGCCGTCGGTGCCGGGCGGCGGTGGGTTGGGTGCATCGAAGAGGTGATCCTGGTCGCCCGGCGCGATGCCCGGCCCGGAGTCGATCACCTCGACCTTCACCATGTCGGGCTCGCCCGTGCGCACGAGGTTCATCTCCACCCGGCCCCTCTCGGTGAACTTGATGGCGTTGCCGAGCAGGTTGTGCAGCACCTGCCTGAACCGCGCGGCATCGCCCACCACCCAGCTGGGCCGGGGAAACGCATGCGTCATCGAGAAATCGAGGCCCTTGTCGGCACAGCGCAGGGCGAACACATCGCCCACCAGGCCTGCCTGCGTGACGATGTCGAACACCTCGTGCCGGATCGGGAAGTGCCCCGTCTCGATGCGCGAGACGTCGATCAGGTCGTTGATCAACCTCAGCAGGTGGGTGCCCGATGACTCGATCAGCTCGAGGCGATGCTGCACGGCAGGCTCGCACGCCTCGAGATGGAGCAGCCGTGCGACGCCGAGGATGCCGTGCAACGGGGTGCGCAGCTCATGGCTGATGTTGGCGAGGAACTGGGTCTTGACCTCGATCTGCCGCTGCGCCAACTCGAGTGCGGCTGCCTTCTCCTGCGCCAGCGCCTGGGCCTCGACCCTCAGCAGGATGCTGGCGGTGAGGCGTCGTTCGCCGGCGCGGGCCGTCAGCAGTTGCAGGCCCAGCAGCATCAGCAATCCGAGGCTGCCGACCGCGCCGACTTCGTCGGCTCGCAGCGCCAGCCCGAGGGCCGTGGGCACCATGATCGGCCCCACATAGGCCGCGGTGGCCAGCAGCCGTGCCTGCAACCCGAAGGTGGCCACGCAGGTCACGCAGGCCAGCGCCGCCGCGACGAAGGACGAGACCTGCACCGGCTGGTGCATCAGCCAGAGGCCCGCCACCCCCCAGACCGCGCCGTCGAGTGCCAGCAGGCCGTACGTCAGGTGCCGCCAGCCTCGGGTGGCCGGCTGTCCGGCGCGCGCATGCTTGTGGGCCGAGAAGATCCGCAGGGCCGACACCGTCAGCTTGACGCTCATCCAGCCGCGCACCCAGTCGAGCGGGGTGGAGCCTGACCAGTAGACCGCCAGCAGCACGGCGAATGCCGTCGCGAGCAGCGTGCCGGCGCGCGTGTGCAGCAGCACCATGCGCAGCAGTTCGGCTGCGACGTGTTCGGCGTGGGCGGCGTCCAGCGGGGGGATCGGTCCGGCCTCGCCAGGGGCGCCAAGGCCCGGGACCTCACCCGACGTGCGATGCAGTGCCATGTGTCGTCTCCCCGCGCGCCAGTATGCAACCGGGCCGGGCCGGTGGGCCGCTGGCTGGCGGCCGGCGTCGTCCGGTCGCTTCATTTCGGGACATACGTACACTGGTGGATTGCCAGTCCACAACGATCCGATGACCATCCTGTTGGCCCCGATGGAGGGGTTGCTCGATTTCACGCTGCGTGACGTGCTCACCCGCGCCGGCGGCATCGACCGTTGCGTCTCCGAGTTCATCCGCGTCACCGGCACCTTGCTGCCGGAGCGCGTGTTCCTGCGCATCGTTCCGGAATTGCGCCATGGCGGGCGCACGCCGAGTGGCGTGCCGGTCAGCGCGCAGCTGCTGGGTTCCGATCCGGGCTGCCTGGCCGAGAACGCGGCGCGCCTGGCGTCGCTGGGGCCGGCTGGCATCGATCTCAATTTCGGCTGTCCGGCGAAGGTCGTGAACCGGCATGGCGGCGGCGCTGCGC
>NZ_JBFUFP010000732.1:0-2827 GCF_056403375.1 Rhizobacter sp. P2_H2 | reverse complement strand
GATCACGGGTTCTGCCGTGCGTCGTGCCGATCGCCGCTGCCGCGTGACCTGCCCTTGCAGCGGGACCGGCACCGGCCAGGCCGCTGACCCGCCTGCCCGCCCGGAGCTGATGTTGAAACCCTGGCCGTGAAGCGGCAGCGGCGTTGCAGTGCAGTTCATGCAGGCCTGAGTAACTGCACCTCCGAACGAGTTCAGACCCGTCCAACAAAAAAGCCCTGCCGTCTCGCGACGGCAGGGCCTTTCCCCGACAACGCTCCGATCAGAAGCGGTAGCCGACGAACACCGCCGTGGTCAGCGGGTCCAGCTTGATGTCGAGCGTCTGCCCTGTCGACAAGGTCGTGGTCGTCTTCAGGAAAGTCTTCAGCACCGTCGCATCGACGAACCAGCGCTCATTGAAGGTGAAGCTCGCGCCGACCGCGATCGTCGCGGCCGCCTTCGAGTCGATCTTCAGCGTCGTCGGATTCGCGCTCGTGCCGCCGGTCAACGCGGTCAACGCCGCGGTGCCCTTCTCCTTGTAGAACTTCGCGTAGGTGATGCCCGCGCCCACGTATGGGCGGAACGGCGAGCTCGCTTCCAGGAAGCGGTACTGCGCCATCAGCGTGATCGGCAGCGCCTTGGTCTCGCCGATCTTGCCGACGCCGGCGATGGCGCCGTCACCGTTGATGTCGTGCTTGAAGGGCGTCGACAGCGGCAGGTCGATCGCGAAGTTGTCGGTCCACATGTAGGTGATGCCGCCGCCGAACTGGGTGTTCGAGTCGACATCGGCCTTGGTGCCCGGGAAGGCCGGCGCGCTCAGGTCGCCGCTGTCGACCTTCGGCGCGATGCGCACCGCACCGGCCCGCACCAGCCACGAGCCGGCGGTTTGCGCGCTCGCCGCGCCGCTGACGAACAGGCCGGCCACGCAGCCTGCCAGCGCGATGCACTTGAATGTCTTGTTCATGGTTGTTGTTCCTTCGTGCATCCGGGTTTACAGCCAGCCCTTGGTGGCCAGGCTTCGCGCGATCAGCTGAGCGAGCAGCTGGTGGGCGTACGGCGTCGGGTGGAAGCCGTCGGAGAAGGCGTAGCTCTTCCACCAGTTCGGATCGGTCACGCCGGTGGGCGGTGCCGCCGACAGTGCGGTGTCGGTGCAGGTCGTGAAGGTGTAGGTCGGCAGGCCGTCCGTGCCGACGCCGGTGGCCGGGCAGGCCGGCGTCGTCACGTTGGTCAGGCTGTACTGCGCAGGGATCGCCACCTCCTCGTTGAACGAGGTGTAGAAGTCGACCACGACCACCTTGCCGTTGCCAGCGTAGTGCGTGGCCAGCGTCCCGTTGAAGGCTTCGATCCAGCCCTTGAACAGCGCCTCGGCMTGCGAACGTGCCGCAGCGCCGCCGTCGGTCGCGCCGCCCTGCACCGCCTTGGCCGCGATCGACCCCAGCACCAGCTGGAAGCGCGGCGTGTTCGTGATGCCGGGCATGTTCAGCACGGCCACGTAGTTCGCGCCCTTGCCGAGGATGTTGGTGTCGATGGCCGCACTGAACTGCGTCGCGACCGCCACCATGTACATGCCGCCCAGTTTCGCCAGGCCCGCGGCACCGTTCGCCGCCTCGGTGTTCACCGTCGTCGCGTCCAGCTCCGTTTTCAGCAGCGCCAGGTAGGTCGCGCCGCCGTCGGTGCCGGCCTTGAGGTAGGCACCCACGAGGTCGGCCGCGTCATTGCCGCCGCCGTCGATCAGCGCGAGTTCGGTGGCGCCGATGGGGGTCGTCGCGGTCGCGTCCTTCATCTGCTGGATCACCGACAGCTGCGAGGTGGGCGCGGTCGGGAAGTTGATGCGGCTGCTGGCGATCGCGTAGTTGGTGCAGCCGGTCTTCGCGGTGTTCGGCGTGAAGGTGGTGGCACCCGTCGGCGTGTAGTAGTTGCACATCCCCGTGATGCCGTAGCTCAGTGCGACGCGCTCCGGGTACACCAGCGAATCCGCGCCCTGCACCGTCGCCTTGAAGCCGAAGGTGCCGGAGTCGGCCAGGCTGTCGCCCATGACCTTCACCGCGGTGATGTTGACCTTGGCCGTCGTGTCGCTGCCGCCGCCGCCGCAAGCGGCCACCAGCGCCGCCGCGCCGAGCGCGACGACATTGCGTTTCCATTGATGCATCCGTGTCTCCTGCTTCCCAGTTGTGAATCCAGCCCGAGGCCGAGGGGAACGCCGCGCAAATCTGCACGACCGTTCGTTTTTTCGATCAGCGCGGATGTTAGGGGCGGAGCGATACCCGAGGACTGCTGGAAAGCCCGGATTCCCCCCCGAAAAATGCATGTTTCGCTGGTCGTTTGTGTGCGCAAAGTCGCGTGGGGGGAGGCTGTGGCTCGCCGGCCGGTACGGTCTTCGCCCCTGGCGGGGCGAAGACTTCCCTCCACTGACTGGTTTCATGGCCCGTCGCCGAAACTCCCGCCGCTCGCTTCGCTCTCTGTGGTCTAACAGTCGGCGACAGTCAGTTCACGAAGCGTGCTGCGCACGCGGGCCATGAAACCAGCCAGCTCCGGCGCCCCGTCCTGATTGGCGCTCCACAGCCTCCCCCCACGCGCCTTTGTGCCACCGCACTGCTCCTTCGACTTTGACAAGCGAACAAGTGGGAATTGATGCCCCGGTTGTCACCGGGGCGCGCCACGCGTGTTTTCTGCGCATCAAGCCACTGGTTCGGCAAAGGCGGGGGCGGGGGGTGTGGGGAGCGCCAATCAGGACGGGGCGCCGGAGCTGTGCAGTTTGATGGCCCCGCGCGCAGCGCGATCGTGAACTGACTGTCGCCCACTGTTTGACCACAACGAACGAAGTGAGTGGCGGGAGTTTGGGCGACGGGCC
>NZ_JBFUFP010000731.1:0-2830 GCF_056403375.1 Rhizobacter sp. P2_H2 | reverse complement strand
CCCTGTACTACCGCGACAGCGACTTCAAGACGGTGGAGCGGCTGAAGGCGCTGGCGGCGCAGCGTGGCGTCAGCCCGGCGACGCTGGCCTGTGCGTGGCTGCTGCACCAGCCGGGCGTCAGCGCGCCGATCATCGGCGCCAGCAAGCTGCCGCAGCTCGACGAGGCGGTGGCGGCCGCCGAGCTGTCGCTGCCGCCGGACGAATTGCGGGCGCTCGGCGAAGGCTACGAGCCGCACCCGATCGCCGGGCACCAGTGATCCGTCGTCGCTGATCGCAGTTCGTCGCGAAGTTCCACCGATTCGTCGGGCCGGTTCACGGCTCGGCCCCCCCAATCTGCAGTCTGTCGCAGACCTTGTCAGACGGGTGGGGGCCGAATCTACACTCCCGCCCATGAATACAGCACACAACGATCACGGCGCCGCCTCACACGGGCAGCAGCCGGTGGGCGGAGGATCATCACGGACCTCCCGGCGTGGACTCTGGGTGGGCGGCGCGATCGGCGCGGTGGTCATCGTCGGCCTCGTGCTGGCGCTGGTGCCCGGCCGCAGCAACGGCTCGAAGGAGGGCGGCGACAAGAAGAAGGAGCCGGCGCTCGTCGCGCTCGAGTTCGTCGCGTCCGAGGTCGTGCAGCCGAAGCAGCTCGCGATGCCGCTGGTGGTGGAGTTCTCCGGGCCGCTGGTCGCACCGCGCACCGCGGTGATCCGCGCCAAGGCCACCGGCACGCTGCTCGAACTGAAGGTGGCCGAAGGCAGCCGCGTCAAGGCCGGCCAGCTGCTCGGCGACATCGACCTGGCCGACCTGCAGAGCCGCGTCGCCGACCGTTCGGCATCGGTCGAATCCGCGCAGGCCGCGCTGGTCGAGGCCGAACGCACGCATGCCGCCAACGTCGGCCTGTCGGCGCAGAACTTCATCTCGCCGACCGCGCTGCAGTCGTCGCAGGCCCGCCTCGATTCGGCGCGCGCGCAGCTCAAGTCGGCGCAGGCCCAGCTGGCCACCACGCGCGTCGGCGTCAGGGAAGCGGCGCTGGTCGCGCCGATCTCCGGCATCGTCGGCAAGCGCCATGTGGTGCCCGGCGAGAAGGTCAGCGCCGAGCAGCAGCTGCTGACGGTGGTCGACCTGTCGACGCTGGAGCTCGCCGGCACCGTCGGCACGCACGAGGTCTCGCTGCTGAAGCCCGGCCAGCCGGTGCAGGTGCAGGTGGAAGGGCAGGGCCAGCCGGTGCCGGGCCGCATCGACCGCATCGCCCCCGCCGCCGAGGCCGGCACGCGTGCGATCGGCGTGGTCGTGGTGCTGGACAACCGCCAGGAGCTGTTCCGCGCCGGTCAGTACGCGCAGGCCCGCGTGGTGCTGCCCGACGAGGCGCCGCGCCTCACGTTGCCGATCAGCGCGGTCGGCCAGGCCTCGGGCCAGGATTTCGTCTGGACGCTCGAGAAGGACGCGCTGGTGCGCCGCATCGTGATCACCGGCCGCAAGGATGCCGCGAGCGACCGCATCGAGATCGCCAAGGGCCTCGCGGCCGACAGCCAGGTGCTCGGCGCGCGCTTCGACAACCTGCGCGAAGGCCAGCCGGCGAAGATCGTCACGCAGCGCACGGCGCCGAAGGCCGCTTCCGCGACGTCGGCGGCCTCCGCCGTCGCCAGTTCCTGATCCTGGAGACCGACCGCCATGTGGTTCACCCGCGTCTCCATCAACAACCCCGTCTTCGCGACGATGATCATGGCCGCGCTGTGCGTGCTCGGCCTGTTCTCGTACAGCCAGCTGCGCGTCGAGCGCCTGCCCGACATCTCGCCGCCGATCGTCTTCGTCAGCGTCGCCTACCCGGGCGCCTCGCCCGACGCGACCGAGACCGAGCTGACCCGCCCGATCGAGCTGGCGCTGAACGGCATCTCCGGCGTGAAGATGATCCGCTCGAACAGCTTCGAGGGCCGCAGCGAGACGGTCGTCGAGTTCCAGCTCAGCGCCGACATGACGCGCGCGGTGCAGGACGTGCGCGACAAGGTCGCGGCGGTGCAGCCGGTGTTCCCGCGCGACGCGAAGACGCCGTTCGTCTCGCGCTTCGACGGCGACAACGCGCAGCCCACCGTCTACCTGTCGCTGCTGGCGCCCGACCGCAGCGCGCGCGAGCTCTCGCTGCTGGCCGACCAGGTGGTGCGCAAGCGGCTGGAGCGCTCGGCCGGCGTGGCACGCGTCGACGTCGGCGGCATGACGGTGCGCCAGGTGCGCATCGACCTCGACCCGCAGCGCCTGCGCGCCTACCAGCTGACGCCGGCCGACGTGTCCGCCGCGCTGCAGCGCGCCAACGCCGACATGCCGGTCGGCCTGCTCAGCAGCGCGAAGGAGGACGCGATCGTGCGCGTCGAGGGCAAGGTGCGCGACGCCAAGGCCTTCGCCGACGTGGTGATCGCGTCGCGCAACGGCATGGTGGTGCGGCTGGCCGACCTCGGCGAGCTGGTCGAGCGCGAGCGCGAGCCCGATTCGCTGTCGCGCGTCGACGGCGTGCCGGCCATCTCGTTCCAGGTCTACAAGCAGCAGGATGCCAACATCGTCGAGACCGGCGCCGCCATCAAGGAGGCCGCCGAGGAGCTGCGCAAGAGCCTGCCGCCCGGCGTCGAGCTGAAGCTGGTGTACGCCGACAGCGACTGGGTCGAGCGCAGCCTGACGGGCGTCAAGCACACGCTGGTCGAAGGCGCGCTGCTGACGATCGCGATCGTGTTCCTGTTCCTGCACAGCTGGCGCAGCACGGTGATCACCGGCCTGACGCTGCCGATCGCGGTGATCTCGTCCTTCATCGCGGTGTACGCGTTCGGCTTCACGCTGAACTTCATGACGA
>NZ_JBFUFP010000730.1:0-2831 GCF_056403375.1 Rhizobacter sp. P2_H2 | reverse complement strand
CGATACGACCGTGACCCGCAGACGCTACGGCCTGCCGGACAAGTTCGGCAGCTGCCATACCGGCATCGTCGATGGCTACGTCGTCGAAGGTCACGTCCCTGGTCCGGAGGTCAAGCGGTTGCTCGCAACACGACCCACGGCCATTGGCATCGCCGTACCGGGCATGCCGCCCGGTTCACCTGGCATGGAGGTCGGGGACCGCAAGGACCCCTATGACGTCTTCCTCATTGACAAGAGCGGTCGCGAGACCGTCTTCGCTCACTACCCGAAATCCTGAAGGAGTTCCCAAGATGAAGTTCAATCACGTGATTGCCGCAGTTCTGCTTGCCTCCGCCTTCGGCGCGCAAGCGCAGGCCTCCCCTGCTTCTGGTGTCGACCACTCGGCCCACCATGCGCCTGCTGCGTCCTCCGCTGCTGCTCCGTCCAGCGACGGCGAGGTTCGCAAGATCGACAAGGAGCAGGGCAAGGTGACCCTCAAGCACGGCCCAATTGGCAACCTCGATATGCCCGGGATGACGATGGTCTTCAAAGTTGCCGACCCGAAGATGCTCGACACCATCAAGGAAGGTGACAAGGTGAAGTTCTCCGCAGACCGGGTGAACGGTGCCATCACGGTAACCGACATCCAGCCCGCAAAGTAGCAGCGCCGAAGTACCGGGCCCTGGCGAAGAGCAAGGCCCGTTCTTCGTGGTGCTGTCGCTGCTGTTCTCGCAGCTGGCGGTGGCGCAGTACGTCTGCCCGCAACAGGCAGACGTCGGGATGATGGCCGCCATGATGGAGGCGGACGGGCACTCCGTGCGATGGCGCGTCCGCACGTCAGCCGCGTTAGCGTTCGTCCTCGGAGTCTCCAATGTCAAAACACGTCCTGCGCGCAGTCGCTCTGGCTGCCGCCTCGCTGCCGGCCGCCTGGGCCGTTGCGGCTTCACTTTCTCTCGACGACGCGGTTGACCTGGGGGGCCTTGGTTCCTCAGGTGCACAGCGGGATGATCGCGTCGGCCAAGCCGCGACCGAGTGGGGTCGGCGCATGGTCCACGCGCGGCGGTACTTCGTTGTAGCTTGTTCGCGCCTGCTCCCGATCGGCCTCCAGATCATTCAGCGGCTGGATGAGCACCTTGTCACTGACGCCCTCGACCGGTCGCTTCAGTTCGCCGCGGCGTCGCGACGGAAAAATCAAGGCCACGAACAAGCCATTCGAGGACCACTGCGTTCTCGGCATCAGGATCCGGGACGGCAGGCTGGCTACGATCCGCGAGTACATCGACACGCAGGCCACGGCGTGGGCCGCACGGATGGACGCGTCGGGGCCGGCATGGCCAAGCCTCACCGCTCGGGCTTGGCAGGTCGCTTGGCGACACCGCGACTCGGCGGATTCGGCAGGATGGCGCTGGCGACGATGTGGGATAGATGATCGGCCCGTGGCGCGAACGCCGGCAGGTCGACAAGCCAACCGAGCGCCGACATCAGGCCGAACAAGTCGTCCCCATTCATGTCGGTGCGCGCCTGCCCGTCGGCCTGTGCGCGAAGCAGCAGGCGCGCGCTCGCTGAGTGCACCGCTGCACACGCGGCATAAAGAGCGGACTCCGGGTTCGTGTGGGCGGCGGCCATCATGGCGACAACGCCTCGATAGCTCTGCGCGAACGCCATCCATTCGCGGAACCATGAAACGAGCGCCTCACCGGGTGCATCCGACTCCTCGAGTCCGCTTGCCGTCTGTACCAATGCGTCCAGGTGTGTGCACAGCAGCGCCTCGAACAAGTCTTCCCGCGTCGGGAAATGACGAAGCAGGGTGGCCAATCCGACCTCGGCCCGGCGCGCTATATCGCGCATGGATGCGTTGACACCGTGCTCGGCGACGACCTCTCGCGCGACCGCAAGGAGATGGGTTCGATTCTTCTGGGCGTCGGCTCGCATAGGCTCCTTGACAAACGGATCACTGATCCGTATATTTGGATCACTGGTTCGGATGCTAYGAATTTGAATCTGGATCGGTGATCCAAATGGTACTGCGCCTTGCACCAATCGGAACAGCGGCGCTGCGTCACCACACACGAAAGGTCAAGGATTGTGAAGAAACTAGAAGGCAAGGTTGCAGTCATCACGGGCGGAAGCAGCGGCATTGGCTTGGCTACAGCCAAGCGCTTCGTGGAAGAAGGTGCGCACGTCGTGATCACTGGGCGACGAGAAAAAGAGCTGGTGGAGGCTGCCGCCTCCGTCAAGAGAAACGTGACGACGGTCGTGGGCGACGTGTCGCGCCTGGAAGATCTGGACCGGCTCTATGCCGTCGTGAAGGAAAAACATGGTCACATCGACGTCCTCTTCGCGAACGCGGGCGCAGGGACAATCGCGCCGCTCGCGGTAGCTACCGAGGCGCATTTTGACCAGACCTTCGACGTGAACGTGAAGGGGCTGTTCTTTACGGTGCAGAAGGCCCTTCCCCTCTTCAAGGACGGCGGCTCGATCATCTTGAATTCGTCGGTCTCAAACGTGCTCGGGCTTCCCGGATTTACTGCTTACGCTGCGAGCAAGGCTGCCGTGCGCAACTTCTCGCGCGGTTGGACTTTGGAATTGAAGGACCGCCACATCCGCGTGAATTGTGTGAGTCCCGGAGCAATCGATACCCCGGCCTTGGCGACGACGACGGGCCTTACCGCTGAGCAGGCCGCGCAGGCGGTCGCACAGTTCACCACGCAGATCCCGATGGGTCGTAGAGGCGTCCCCGAGGAAATCGCGGCTGCAGTTGCGTTCCTCGCCTCTGACGAGAGTTCTTACATCACCGGTGTGGATCTCGCCGTCGATGGAGGCATGGCGCAGGTCTAATGCGAGAGTGCAGA
>NZ_JBFUFP010000729.1:0-2832 GCF_056403375.1 Rhizobacter sp. P2_H2 | reverse complement strand
GGGTGCGCGCGGCCGCCACCAGCGTCTCGTAGGTGCCGCCGGCCTCCACCAGCGGCAGCAGCTCCTCGCACAGTGCACGCGCCTCCGGCAACCGGTTGGTCTCGTAGCGCAGCACGGCGAGCGCGGTGGCCGCATTCGCCCACGCCGCATTGCGCGGGCCGTGGCGCGTGCCGGCCCACAGCGCTTCCACGCGGCGCGCGGCCGAGCCGAAATCGCCCTTCGCCCGCTCCACCATCGCCAGCACGCTGCTCGCATAGCCCTCGCCGTACGGGCTGATCGGCTGCAGGATCTCGCGCGCACGCATCGCGAGCCGCCACGCGGCATCGAAACGGTGCGCGCAGAACAGCGCATATGCGCGATTGACCAGTTGCAACCCACGCAGCTGGGCGTCGCCATCGCTCTCGTCGGCGGCCGGCATCTCGACGCCGAGCGCCGCATGCTCGCCGAGCATCGCCTGCAGGATCTGCTGCAGCGTGCGCAGGTGGAAGCCGAACGGCGCGCCGTCGTGCGTCGCCGGGTCCGCGGCCAGGTGGCGCAGCATCGCGCGCGCTTCGTCGAAGCGGCGGCACAGCACGAGGCAGGTGGTGAAGGTCATGCCCAGCGCCGGCCGGGCCAGCAGTTGCTGCGGCTGCAGCCGTTCGCACCAGCGCACCACTTCGGCGATGTCGCCCGATTGCTGCCAGCGTGCGGCGGCGCGTTCCATCAGCTCGGCGCACCACGCCGGTTCGCCGGACTGGAAGGCATGGGTCAGCGCCTCGGTGAAGCGCAGCTGCGCGGCATACCAATGGCTGGCGCGTGCGTGCAAGGCGCGCTGGCGCGCCGGGTCGGCGGCCAGCCGGCTGCGCAGGAAGCCGAGGAACAGCGGGTGGTAGCGGAACGCGAGGCCGTGGCTGTCCTGCGCGGTGACGAAGAGCTGGTGGCGCTCCAGCCGCTCGAGCACTGCCTGCGAGCCGTCGCGGCCGAGCAGCGCATCGCACAGCTCGGCGGTCATCGCGTCGACGATGCTGGTCGAGACCAGGACCTCCTGCAAGGCCGCCTCCTGCTCGCTCAGCACCTCGCGCTGCAGGTAGGCGGCGATGTCGACGTGGCCGCCGTCGAAGTCGCCGTGGACGCCGTGCACGAGCAGTCCGAGCTTGACGCCCGCCGTCCAGCCTTGCGTGATCTCCAGCAATCGCTCGGCATCTTCCCGGCTCAGCGGCTTGGGCATCAGCTTGCGGCCGAGTTGCGTGACCTGGCCGAGGTCGAACGCCAGGTCGCCGCCGTCGAGCACCTCCAGCTGATCGCGCAGCCGCCACGTGGGCAGGTTCAGGCCGGGCACGCAACGCCCCGACAGCACCCAGTGCACACCCGGGGCGCACGCTGCCAGCAGCGTGTCGAGCAATGCGAGGCAGGGCGCGTCCTGCGCGTGCTGCACGTCGTCGATCACGATCAGCAGGTCGCCGCTGCGCTGCGCGAGCAGCGTCTGCAGGGTGGGCACCGCACCATCGGCGCCGGGGCGGGCCGGAGGCTGCACGCCGGCGGCGGCCACGCTGGCCAGCAGCCGCGTCGCCAGCGCCTGCGGGCCCGGCACCGGCCCGTCCAGCGTCAACCAGGCCACCGCGCGCCGTTGCCTGCGGTTGCGGAACCACTGCGTCAACAGCGTCGTCTTGCCGGAGCCGGCCGGCGCGGCCACCAGCACCAGGCGCAGCTTCGAGGCGGCATCGAGCCGCGCCATCAAGGCGGGTCGCGAGACGCTGGAGGGCGCCAGCAGCGGGGGCTCGATCGTCGTTTCTGACATCGCGGCGGCCGGGGGAGGTGAGGCCCTGGTGGGGAGGCGCGGGAGTGTAGCGCCCCCTCCCTGCGGAGGGGGCGCGCCGGCAGGGCGCTCCGTACGATCGTGCGGCGAGCCACCCTTGGGCAGCCCGCCAACCAACAAAGAAACCAGGAGACACCACATGCAAGCGCATCCCATGCCGGGCCGGGGCAGCCCCCGGTCTGCCCTGTCGTTGTCGTCGTCGTTGCGGTCACTGCTGGGCCTCGTCATGGCCCTGTTGTTCATGCCACTGGCGGCGTACGCGCAGGCGCCGTCCTTCATGCAGTTCGAGAGCGGCCCGGTGCGGCCGATGGCGATGTCGCCCGACCGCAGCCGGCTGTTCGTCGCCAACACGCCCAACAACACGCTGGACGTCTTCAGCATCGGCAGCGCCGGCCTGCAACTTGCCGCCCGTGTGCCGGTGGGGCTGGAACCGGTCTCGGTGGCGGTGCGCAGCAACACCGAGGTGTGGGTGGTGAACCACCTGTCCGACAGCGTCAGCATCGTCGACCTGGGCGGCACGCCGCGCGTGGTGCGCACGCTGCTGGTGGGCGACGAGCCGCGCGACATCGTGTTCGCCGGCAACCCGGAGCGCGCCTTCATCACCACTGCGCACCGCGGGCAGCAGCGCAGCGACCCGTCGCTCGCCGGCGTGCCTGGTGCCGGCGACCCGCAGCTCACGACGCCCGGCATCGGGCGCGCCGACGTGTGGGTGTTCAACCCGGCCAGCCTGGGCAGCACGTTCGGCGGCCTGCCGCTGCGCATCATGACCTTCTTCAGCGACACGCCGCGCGCGCTCGCGGTCAGCCCCGACCGCAGCACCGTCTACGTCGCGGCCTTCAAGTCGGGCAACCAGACCACCACCGTGCTGGCGGGAATGATCTGCGGCGGCTTCAACCCGAACCTGCCGTGCCTGGGGCCGAACTTCAAGATCGTGCCCGGAGGCAACCCCGGCCCGAAGACCAATTTCGAAGGCAAGCAGGCGCCCGAGGTCGGCCTGATCGTCAAGTTCAACAAGGCCAACGGGCGCTGGGAAGACG
>NZ_JBFUFP010000728.1:0-2836 GCF_056403375.1 Rhizobacter sp. P2_H2 | reverse complement strand
CGCCAGCAGCAGATCCTCGACCTGGTGCAGAGCGCGATCGAGCGCACCGGTGCGCCGCCCACCCGGGCCGAGATCGCGAACGAGCTGGGCTTCAAGTCGGCCAACGCCGCCGAAGAACACCTGCAGGCGCTGGCCCGCAAGGGCGTCATCGAGCTGGTGGGCGGCACCTCGCGCGGCATCCGTCTGCAGTCTGACACATTGCGCGCGCTGAACCAGAGCCGCGGCAAGCAGTTCAGCCTGCCGCTGCCCAGCCTCTCGCAGCTCACACTGCCGCTGGTCGGGCGCGTCGCGGCCGGCAGCCCGATCCTCGCGCAGGAGCACATCGACCAGACCTACCTGATGGAAGCCAGCCTGTTCGCACGCCGGCCCGATTTCCTGCTGAAGGTGCGCGGCATGAGCATGCGCGACGCCGGCATCATGGATGGCGACCTGCTCGCGGTGCAGAAGGCCAAGGACGCGAAGAACGGCCAGATCGTCGTCGCGCGGCTCGGCGACGAGGTCACCGTGAAGCGCTTCAAGCGCACCCGCACCAGCATCGAGCTGCTGCCGGAGAACCCCGATTTCGAACCCATCGTCGTGCCGTTCGGCGATGTCGACTTCGAACTCGAGGGGTTGGCGGTCGGCCTGATCCGCAACAGCATGCTGTGATGGAGGCCGCCGTGGTGATCAAGGCCCCCAAGGCGGCGAGTGCCGCGGAGTGCAAGGCGCTCGAGCAACTGCCCAACATCGGCCCCGCGCTGGCCGCCGACCTGCGGCTGATCGGCATCCAGGAGCCGAAGGACCTGCGCGGCAAGGATGCCTTCGTGCTGTACCAGCGCCTGTGCGCGATCACCGGGCAGCGCCACGACCCGTGCGTGCTCGACACCTTCATGGCCGCCACCGATTTCATGGGCGGCGCGCCCGCCGCGCCGTGGTGGGCCTACACCGCGCAGCGCAAGGCCCTGTTTGGGCAGGTGTGACGGCGATGCATCGACCAGCTGCTGGTGTGCGGCCTGCAGAGCGAGGTCTGCGTCACCCACACCTCGCAATCGGCGCTGGCGCTCGGCTACGACGTGATCCTCGCGAGCGACTCGCACGGCACCTGGCCCGACGCCACCTCGGGCGCCGACGAGATCATCGCCCGCCAGAACGAGGCGCTGGCCGCCCAGGGCGTGCGGCTGATGAGCACGCGGGAGATCGTCGGCCAGCTCGCACAGTTGGAGCGCTGATCAGCGCGGCGACAACACCAGCGTGTGCTCCGCCGGCGTGCCCCACACCGGCACGTCATCCACCTTCGCCCAGCGCTCGACGAAGCTGCGGTACAGCGGCGAAAACACGATGCCCGATTGCCCGCTCGACTGCACGAAGCGTGAGCGAGCCGGGTCGCCCAGGTCGTACAGCGCCCGCAGCGACGGCCCGTGCTCGGCCAGGTACAGCTCGCCGGTCGTCGCGTCCGGCCGCAGGCCGACACGCGACACATTGACGGTGTAGGTGTCGCCGCCCACCGGCGCCCGCAGCTCGAACCAGCGTGCCAGCGCCTTCACCTTGCTGAACGGCCGGTGCTCGGCCCGGGCCTGGTGCGCCCGGCCCCATTGCCAGCTCGCCACGTCGCTGCCCTGCGACTGCTGCAGCTCGTCGAGCGCCCGCGTGAACGCCGCGTCCACCTGCTGCGCGCAGGTCTCGACCACCGGCGTCGCCTTGTCATCGCACCACCAGCCGTCCTGGCGCGCCAGCACACCTTCCAGCGCCTCGCGGAAGCTGCGGCTGCCGAGCTGCCGCTCGTACAGCGCGGCGCCGAGCTCGTCGCTGAACACCGCCTGCGTCAGCTGCCGCACCCAGGCCGACAGGATCAGCGGCGCCGCGCGGTCGGCCGCCATCGTGCCGTCGAACGAGGCCAACTCACGCTGCGCCGCCGCGGCCAGCGGGTGGGGCGACACCGCGCGCTTCAGCACCGGCAGCAGCTTCAGCGCCGCCAGCGACAGCTGGTCGCGCTGGATGGCCCGCAGGCTGGCGATCGAATGCTTGGTCGTCGCGGCCAACAGCTGCTCGATGCGCTGCTGGCGGTACGGCACCGCCCACTCGCTGGTCAGGAAATGCGGGTAGTCCGGGCCGACGATGYGCTGGTTCGCGGTCGCGATCCAGCCGCGGGCCGGATCGATCTCGCGCGGCGTCTCGCCGGCCGGCACGCTGCCGACCCAGTCGTAGCGCACCTCCCAGCCCGGTGCCGGCACCAGCCCCTTCAGGTCGTGGCCGGGCCCGCGCACCGGCACGCGGCCGGGCGCCACCATCGCGATGCGGCCCTGCGTGTCGKCCACCACCATGCTCTGCATCGGCGCGATGTAGCCCGCCGACGCCGCGATGAACTCGTCGACCGAGCGCGCCGAGTTGAAACCGATGCCGGCATCGACCGCCGTCCCGGCGTCGGCGTCGAGGGCCGTCCAGCGCATCGCCAGCGCATAGGCCGGCGCGTTCGGCGCACCGGTCAGCCCCTCGGTCGGGCCGCCCGCGTCGGAGATCACCGGCCCGTGGCGGCTGCTGCGCACGGTCACCGTCACGTCGGGATGCCCCTTGACCTGGATGACCTCGGTCGTGCGCTCGAACGCCGCCCAGCCATCGGGCGTCTGGTACTGCGTCGGGTCGCCGGGGCGCAGGCGTTCGAGGTAGAGGTCCTGCACGTCCGGCGCGGTGTTGGTGAAGCCCCAGGCGATGTGGTCGTTCTGGCCGAGCACGACGATCGGCAGGCCGGGCATCGTCGCGCCGGCCACGTGGAAGCCGGGCGCATCGAGCCGCGCCAGGTACCACAGCGACGGCGCGCTGAGCTTCAGGTGCGGGTCGTTGGCCAGCAGCGGCTTGCCGC
>NZ_JBFUFP010000727.1:0-2837 GCF_056403375.1 Rhizobacter sp. P2_H2 | reverse complement strand
GGCCAGCAGGGCGCGCGCGAGGCGGCCCGGCTGCTGATCGACCGCTTCGCCGCGGCCGGGCTGAAGGACGCGCTGGACGAGCGGTTCGACCTCGGCAAGGTCGACATCCTCGGCTGTGAAGGGCTGGTCAGCGGCACGCCGGATGCGCGCGCGCAGGCGCTGCTGGCCGCGCTCGATGCGCGCGGCGCAAAGTCCGCGCTGCTGCGCTGGCTGCGTGCGCTGCCGGGCCATCCGACGGCCGATGCCGTGCTCGCCGCCATCACGACCACGCTCGCCTGGACGCCGCTGATGGCCAAGCGCGTGTCGCGCCTCACGGCCGAGAGCCTGCCGTGGTGGATGGCCTTGTTCGGCACGCTGATCGGTGCTTCGGCACCGGACACGCGCCACCAGGCCGGGCAGTTCTGCAGCTTCGACGACGCGCAGTTGCTGGGCCGCTGTTCGCTGACCGAGATCGCGTTCGCCGCGTTGATCGGGCTGCCGCCGGTCGATGAAGACCTGTTCGTCTGCCAGACGCTGTTCGGCTTGCTGCTGACGAACGGTCCGGGGGCGATCTCGGCGCAGGGCGCGAAGGGCGCAGTGTCGGCCGATGGCCCCGAGGCCGCTCAGCGCGTGCAGCTGAACAAGGYGCTGATGGGCTTCCTGACGCACACCGGCTACACGCATGGCGGCAACGGCTACGAGGGCATCGCGTTCCTGAACGAGCAGTTCCGCGACACCCGGCTGGCCGACCCGGCCGATCCGGAGCACGGCATCGACCTGGCGGCGCTCGCGTGGCGCACCGCGCAGCGCTATGCGAGCTACAAGGCCGAGCGCCGCAGCATCGGCAGCACCGACATCGCGAAACTGCCGGGCGTGAACCACCCGGTCTTCAAGGACAAGCCGGTCAACCACGACCCGCGCGAGGTCTTCATCGCGCAGCTGCTCGAGCAGCGCGGCGAGCACAACGTGTTCCACGCCTACTACCGCGCACTGGTGCAGGCGCTGCTCGACGCCGGCGTGTCGCGCAACGTCTACTGCGTCAACATCGATGCGGTGATCGCATCGTTGCTGCTGAAGATGCTGTGGAAGCGGCTGCGGCGCGGCGAACTGGCCGAGCGCGACCTGGAGACGGCGGCGTTCACGATCTTCCTGATCCCGCGCATGCTGGGCTGTGCCGCCGAGATCGACGACCACCTGAACCGCGGCCGCAACATGGACACGCGCACGCCGGCGTCGAGCTGCCGGTTCGTGGCCTGAGCTGGCAGTGTCGCGGCTACGCCTGCGGGCTGTGGCAGACAGCCTCGAAGTTGTGCCCGTCCGGGCCGATCACGTACGCGCCGTAGTAGTTCGGGTGGTAGTGCGGCCGCAGGCCGGGGGCGCCGTTGTCCTTCGCGCCCGCGGCCAGCGCGGCGGCGTGGAAGCGGCGCACCTGCTCGCGGTCTTGCGCCGCGAAGGCGATGTGGATCGGCCCCGGTGCGTTGCCGAACGAGCCGAACCAGAACTGGCCTTGGCCCTCGCGGCCGATCATGGCCCAGCCCTCGGCCTCCTTCGTGATGCCGATGCCCAGCGGCTCCAGCGCAGTGACGAGGAAGCTGCGCATCGCGGTGAAGTTGCTGACGTTGAAGCCGATGTGGTCGAAGGTCATCGAGGTCTTCCTTTCAGGCGGGCGGTTCGTGCAGGGGCGCATTGTGGCCCGGGGCCGCGGCGGATTCCAGCGCCTTCTTCATCGCCTGCAGGCCCTGCCCGATCATCGCGGCGATCGCCGGGGCCATCGTGTCGGGCAGCAGGTCGGCGATCCACACGAGGCGGCAGCGCTCGGCGCCGTCCTCGAACACCTGGGCCGAGGCATTGTGGTGCATCAGCCGGCCTCCGGCCGCGCTCCACACCAGCCGGCGCGCGCCGTCGTCGAGGGTGACGATCAACTCGCGGGCCACCACGCCGTTGGCGAAGGTCACGACGCGGGCGCTGCCCCCGTCCTCCAGCCGGCAGTCGGTGACGAAGCCGGGCACCAGCCGGGTGTGCAGCGCGCCGATGTCGCGCACTGCATCCCACAGCTCGCGGGCCGGGACGTTGATCGAGATGTGCTGGTGGATCGAGGCCATCGTGTGCTCCGGTGTGCCGTGCGGCGAATGGCTGCAGCGTAGGTGCGGCGGCGCGTCAGCGGTCGCCGCTTCCGGACATCTTCATCGCTTCCCACTCGCGCCGCAGCAACCCGTAGAGCCAGCTGTCCGACACCTCGTCGCCGACGATCCAGCGCTCGCGCAGGTAGCCTTCGCGGGTGAAGCCGAGCCGCTCGAGGCTGGCCGCCGAGCCGCGGTTGCGCGGGTCGATGTCGGCCTCGACGCGGTTCAGGTTCATCGCGGTGAAGCCGTGGTGCAGCAGCGCTCGCAAGGCCTCGTTCATGTGGCCGCGGCCCCAGGCCGGGCGGGCGAGCACGTAGCCGACCTCGGCGCGGCGGCAGGCGGCATTCAGGTGGAACAGCGTGCACAGGCCGATCAGCGCGCCATCGTCGCGCCGTTCGATGGCGAGGCGCAGGTGCTCGCCGGCGGCCATCGCGGAGCGGTCGCGCTCGATCATCGCGTGCGCCTGGTCGATCGAGGTCCACGGCGGCGCGCTCCAGTAGCGCATCGTCTCGGGGTCGCTGAAGATCGCCAGAAGCGCGGGCGCGTCGCCGTCATGCACAGGGCGCAGTCGCAGCCGCTCGGTGTGCAACTCGACCGCGGCGTTCAAAGGGGGCGTCTGGGAGGGGATCGGGGCGGACATCGTCAATACAAGGTCGTGCGCTGCCGCTCGGGCAGGTCGCGGTCGTAGGCCTCGCCGTCGATCGCCGCATCGGTGAGCGCGGCCAGCATCGCGCC
>NZ_JBFUFP010000726.1:0-2851 GCF_056403375.1 Rhizobacter sp. P2_H2 | reverse complement strand
GGAGAAGATATTGTCAGGCATTTATGCGATCCAGGCCCTGTACCGAGGCCGTAGCCGGCCAGATACCTGACGGTCGCGAACGTCCGCACCTGGCGGCGGCAGCCGTTCGCTCACTTGAGCGGCGAGACTTCGCCGACACGTTGCCACAATCCGAATCCGACGGCTCGCAACGATACCGCTCGGCTTCAGGCTAGGACTTCCACGCCAATCAGATGCCCTTGGGCGTCAAAGTCCAAGTACAAGTCCGGGCCCTTGTACGGCAACAGGCTCGCTAGACGCACTGTTTTTTTCACGCAGCCAGGAGATCCTTTGCCTGGGTGACCGGGCAGGGACAAATAGGCAACGTCGTGATCGTCCGGGTTGACGGCAAGAGAGATATCACTGGTATCCATTTGAATCTCTGAAGATCGAACTGATGAGCAGGAGCTTCAAGTCGGCTGCGCCGAAGGAGACGTTCACGAAGGGCAGCTTCTGGCCGATTGTTGCCATCTAGGAAGCACTCGCCTGTCTGCCGCACACCGGACAAATAATGCGCTTGGCATAGCTGACGAGCGTGAGTCCGCAGCAGCCGCCTTCTTGGCTTGTGCCGTATCCCTCGGCGACAAAATCCCCAGGATACTGGGGTCGCGCCAGCAAAAGCAGTTCCCATGGCGACGGTGTGCCTGACGCCTCATTGAATCGATGAGCCTTGGCAAGCACCAGTTTGGCGGACTGCCATTCAGGGCGACTCACTTCGGCCTCCCGCGCCTCCAGCGCCAAGGCGACTATCTCCACCAGCCGTCGCTCCGGCAGCGACTTCAAAACCTCCACAAGGTCTCGATCCGACTGCAAGTTCGTCATATTGGGTCCAGCCGAGGAGGAGGCGCGTGCAAGGCAATCTCCCAGTCTTCGTATGGCGGCTCGACCTTGAAGCTCGGGTCGTAGTACGCCCGAAGGTAGTCGGTGGCTCGCCTTTGCGCGTAGTGCGCATTCATTACGCGCCCCTCCTCATCAAGCCGCAAGACGTTCGCGAAGATCGCGTAGACCTGCTCGATCGCGCTCGGATCATTTCCATACAGCTCTAGATAGTCGATGCCTTCGAGCGTGTATTGCGTGCCGCTTGCCATGAAATAGGCGAACGTTCGCAGCGCTCCGCTGAATGAGTGACTCAGGTGTGGCATAGAGGTTCGGGATTGCCATGCGCAGCCTACCTGAAACCGGTCGGTGGCGATCGTCTGCTGGTGGCCGAGAGAAGACCGACCGTGGCTAAGCTCTTGGCAGATCCGCGAAGTCATCCGCGACTTTGGTCAACACCCCAGTTTCATGCGACCAGTGATGAACCGCATCCCCAAAAGCGTCACCGTTTCGCAGGATCACCAGTTGGTCGCCAGACCCGTTCCCGGCGATGGCCAGCGCGCGCGAGGGAAACTTCGGCCACTGCTGAAGGGCTGCGGCCTCCTTGATCGCGTGGTTCGACATTCGGCTCAACCGTCTTCGGTCGGATGAATCGGCAATCGGATACAGCCGCCAGTCCTCGTTGAGCACATCGAGATCGCCGCCGTTGGCCGCCCGCATCGCATTGGCGTAGGACGACGGCAACGAGCTTGCGAGTTCGCGTTCGGCTGCTTCTATGAACGAGGCTGCAAGGTCAAATGGCATACGGTCGACAGTCGATTAAAGCATGGCAGATGGCGTGACCCTCGCTGGTCTTGCCGAGACACCAGTATCGCGCTTGGAAGCAGCCGCTCGCGAACGTCAGCTTGTGGCCGATTGGTGCCAGCGAGCAGGCAGTCTACCGTTCAGTCTGCACGGCGAGGACTGTCAACTCGCGTCCACCCAGTTCGAGAGAATTTCGCCAGACGTGCTTCACGCCAGGCACCTCCGAGAACGTACCTCGATACGCCTTGTGAAGAAGCTCTTTGCGCAGGACTGGCGTGAGCGAGGCCAACGCGGTCGTCGGGATGTTCGAGGCCCAGGTCATAGCAAAGCCAGTGAAGTTGCTGTGACTTCCCTGCGCGACGTGCTCGGCGCCAGCGTAGCTGACGATGTAGGTGAAGAGTGGCATGGGGCGAATTCTATGAAGCCTGAAAGCCGCCTCTCGCGAATGACGGCTCATGGCCGACCACAGACTTCGAGCGCCGCACGCGACAGGCCCTGGGCGACTGGGCGCCAGCGCGCGAAATCTCGACGCCTACCTCACCACGGGGGACATGAAGGAGAGCCGAATAGTCGCCCCGAACTCATGTGCCGCTTGGACAACATCCAGTGGTACGTAGAAGTTCGACCAATTGCGAGGCGTATGGATGCCGATCCCGAGCTCGACTACCCGGAATCGGCCTGCGATTTCTGAAGCAATCCAAGAGAGGCTTCCATACACCTGCCCTACCTCACAGTCGACTACCTGATAGATTTCACGAGGATGCGGCCCGGGCGTTGCGCCGCCCCGGTGCCCGGTAAACCTTCTCGAAAACCGCTCGTAGGCAGCCTCGTGAAGCCCTCGTACAACGATCGAATACGAAACAACGTCGGGGTCCGATGAAGTCATGGAGGAAGACTACCCGAAAGCCGCCTTTCGCCAAGGACTGCAAGTGGCCGATAAGGGACATGCGGGAACCACGCCATTCATGCTCGCCGATTCGGAGCTACGCGATCCGCGAGGGCTTCAATAAGTGCCGGCTCTCCACGAAGCGACAAGCCGAAACCGGACTGAGCGACGGCCACAAGGTCAGCGCCTGGGAGCGATATCTCGTACAGCGCGACTTCTTGGGGGCCGCCCAGGATCCACTCTCTGTCAACGATCGAGCCGCCCATCGTCTCGACCTCGGCAACGAGCCGATAGAACAGGTCGTCGTCGTACTCAGAGCCCAGTAGG
>NZ_JBFUFP010000725.1:0-2852 GCF_056403375.1 Rhizobacter sp. P2_H2 | reverse complement strand
GAGCACCACGGCGTCGGGCAAGGTCGCGTGGAACAGCCGCAGCGCCTGGACGCCGTCGGTCGCGCAGGCCACCACCTCGGCACCGCTCTCGCGCAGCAGCTCGCAGACCAGGTGGGCGATGGCCTGCACGTCGTCGGCCACGAGGAAGGTGGGGCGTCGAGGCTCGCGCTGCATGGCGGGATCGTGCCATCGGCCCGGGCCGCGCCGTGTGCGCATTTGCGGCAACGGGCGTCGGCAAATTGCCTACACGCTCGTCACTGCGCGGCCGTCACCACCGCGCGGCCGTCAATCCACCAGGCCGTTCTTCAGCGCGTAGCGGGCGATCTCGACGTGGCTGATGAGCCCGGTCTTCTCGCGGATGCGCGCCAGGTAGGTGGCCACCGTCTTCTCGCTCAGGCCGAGGTCGAAGCCGATCTCCTTGATCGCACGCCCGAGGGCGATGCGCCGGAAGATGTCGAGTTCGCGCTCGGACAGGTCGTGGTGGAGCCGGGTCGGCGGGCGCTCCTGCAGCAGCCTGGCGATGGCCACCGCCGTGTCGGCATGCAGGTAGGTGCCGCCGTCGGCGATGCGCCGCACCGCCAGCAGCAGGTCGTCGACGGCCCGGTGCTTGTGGATCAGCCCGTTCGCGCCGGCCTTCATCGTTTCGACGATGTAGCCCGTCTCGTCGCTGGCCGTCAGCACGAGCACCGGCACGTCGGCGCTGTGCGCACGGATCCGGCGCAGCAGCTCGAGGATGCCCGGGCCCGGCATCAGCACGTCGAGCAGCAGCAGGTCCCAGGCATGCAGCGCGAGGGCGGCGAGCACCGCGTCGCCGTCCCCCACTTCGGTCACGTCGGCACCGTCGAAGGCGTCGCAGAGCAGCTCGCGCAACCCGTGGCGCGTCACGGCATGGTCATCGGCTATCAGGATGTGCTGCATGCCCGGCCCCCGGTTCGATGAATGAATGCGGCACCCGCACCGTCGCGAGGGTGCCGCCCTGCGGACAGCGCTCGATGCGGAATGCGCCGCCGAGCGCCTCTGCACGCTCCGTCATGCCCAGCAGGCCGAGCGAGGTCGCGCGGCGCGCGGTCTCGACCGGGATGCCCACCCCGTCGTCGCGCACCTGCAGGATCCAGGCGTCCCCGTCGTCAGCCAGCGTGATGCTCAGCGCCGACGCCTGCGCGTGGCGGGCGATGTTCGTCAGCAGCTCCTGCAGGATGCGGAACAGCGCCGTCGCCACCGCCGCGTCGGGCAGCGAGGAGAGGTCGGCCCGCAGCGCGGCGGCAATCCCGGTCCGCGCCTCGAAACGGCGCGCCTCGTCGCGGATGGCCGCCGGCAGGCCCAGCGTGTCGAGCGCGCTGGGCCGCAGCTCGACCGCGATGCGCTGCACCGTCGCCACCGTCTGGTCGATCAGCGCCTCCGCCTCCGCGAGCTTGGGCGCCAGGTCGGCCGGTGCCGCACCGGCGGCCAGCCGCCGCGTCATCCAGCGCACGTCCATCTTGAGCCCCGTCAGCAGCTGCCCCAGCTCGTCGTGCACCTGGCGCGAGATGCGCGTGCATTCCTCCTCGCGCAGCGTGCGCAGCCGGGCCGTCAGCTCGCGCATCAGCACGTCGCGCTGCGCCTGCTCGGCGAGCAGCCGCTGCAACTCGGCATCGCGGCGCTTCGACAGCGTGATGTCGCGCAGGATCGCCGACAGCGCCACCGCCTCGCCCTGCGCATCCCGGATCACGCCCGTGACGACCGACAGCGTGACCGGCTGCCCCTGCCGGTGCAGCCGCACCACCTCCTGGGCACCGCCCGCAGCGCCGCCGCGCTGCGTGTCGAAGAGCCGGCGCTCCTCGGCGCGGGCCTCTTCCAGGCCGTGCGGCGAGCGCAGCACCTCGTGCACCGGCCGGCCGATCACCTCGTCCGGGGCAAAGCCGAAGGTGCGTTCCGCGCCCCGGTTCCAGCTCGTGATGAGGCCGTCGACCGTGCTGCTGACGATCGCGTCGTCGGACGCCTCGACGATGGCCGCGAGCCGCTGGCGCACCTCCTCGACCCGCTTGCGCTCGGTGATGTCGACACTGAAGACCGCGACGCCTTCCGGCGCCGGCTGGACGTTCAGGTCGAACCACGCGGGAGTCCCGTCGGCGAACACGAACTCGATCTCGCTGTGCTGCGCGATGCGCTCGCGCATGCAGCGTTGCAGCATCGCGAACACCGGGGTCGCCTCGATGTCCGGATACACCTGCGTCAGCGTGCGGCCGACCAGTGACTGGGTCTGCCCGTGGTGCTGGCGCGCCGCCGCCGGATTGAGGTAGAGGTAGCGCCAGCCGAAGTCGATCAGCTGGCAGCCTTCCAGCATGCTGTCGAGCGTGCGCTGGTACAAGCCGACGCTCTCGCGCAGCGCCGCTTCGGCCTGCTTGCGCTCGGTGACGTCGAAGAAGGTCGACAGGAAATCGTCGCCGATGCCGATGCCGGACACCACCATCGTGCGCACCGTGCCGTCCCGGCAGCTGACGCGGCGCTCGATCGGCGCGACCTTCACGGTGGCGGTCTCGGCTTGCGCGAGCGCCGCCTGCCAGCTGCCGATCACCTCGGCGCGATAGCGCGGGTCGGGGTAGGCGCGCTGCCACCAGTCGTCCAGCGTGGGGATGTCGTCGAGGCCGTAGCCGAAGACCTGCACGAATCGGGCATTCAACCCGGCCAGCACGCCGTCCCGCGTGACCAGCGCCTGCGGCAGCGGCGCTTCGTAGAAGAGGCGGCGAAAGCGCTGCTCGCTCACCAGCAAGGTGGCTTCGGCCGCCTCGCGCCGCTGTGCCGCATCGTCGAGCAGGCGCCGCACGGCCGCGATCTCGGTGATCGGCGGCGGTGGCGCGCCGGGCGGTGGGGTC
>NZ_JBFUFP010000724.1:0-2873 GCF_056403375.1 Rhizobacter sp. P2_H2 | reverse complement strand
GCCTACCGCTTCTCGAACGCGCAGACGCACCAGTCGCTGGACATCGCCGGCGTCTCCACCGCGAACGGCGCGCTGCTGACGCAGTGGACCGACACCGCCGGCGACAACCAGCGCTTCCTCGTCAACGCGACGCCCGACGGCTACCAGGTCGTCGCGCGCCACAGCGGCAAGTGCCTGGACGTGGCCGAATGGAGCACCGCGTCGGGCGGCAAGCTGCAGCAGTGGGACTGCACCGGCACGCAGGCCAACCAGCGCTGGGCCTTCTCGGCCGGCAGCGGCGACACGACGACGCCGCCGAACCAGCCGCCGACGCAACCGCCCGCAGGCTGGCGCCTGGTGTGGCAGGACGAGTTCAACGGCAGCGCGATCGATGGCAACAAGTGGGGCTTCGAGGTGAACGGCGGGGGTGGCGGCAACAACGAACTGCAGTACTACACCGCGCGGCCCGAGAACGCCTCGGTGGCCAACGGCGTACTGAGCATCAAGGCACTGAAGGAGCGCTATTGCTCGACCGACGGCTGCCGCGACTACACCTCGGCGCGRCTGCGCACGCTGAACAAGGGCGACTGGCTGTACGGCCGCATGGAAGCGCGCATCAAGCTGCCGGGCGGGCAGGGCCTGTGGCCGGCGTTCTGGATGCTGCCGTCCGATTCGGTCTACGGCGGCTGGGCGGCCAGCGGCGAGATCGACATCATGGAGGCCGTGAACGCCGGCGCGGCCGGCGGCAACAACGTCTACGGCACGCTGCACTACGGCGGCGCCTGGCCGAACAACACGAACTCGGGCAAGCCCTTCGTGCCGGCCAGCAGCATCCTCACCGATTTCCACACCTACGCGGTGGAGTGGGAGCCGGGCGTCATCCGCCACTATGTCGACGGCACGCTGTACAACACGCAAACCCAGTGGTGGTCGAGTGGCGGCGCCTTCCCGGCTCCGTTCGACAAGCGCTTCCACATCCTGCTGAACGTCGCGGTGGGCGGCAACTGGCCGGGTGCGCCGAACGGCGCCACGGTGTTCCCGCAGCGCATGGATGTCGACTACGTGCGGGTGTACCAACGCTGATGGAAGCAAAGTAGTCGATATCCATGAAGTGGCAATTCATTGCCACTTCTGGCGCAGGGGCATACACTGCAAAGTAGTCGAAACATCAATTCGACTACTTTGCTGCCATGAACTCTGTGGGTGATCTGTCGGGTGTGGTGCGGGCGTCGCTCGAGGCGTCGACGCTGACGCAGGCGCAGTTGCGTGAGCAGGCCGGTGTCTCGCAGCGCACGCTGACGAACGTGCTGAGCGGGCGCGAGGATTTCAAGCTGAGCACCTTGCTGGCGGTGGCCGACCGCCTGGGGCTGGACGTGGTGCTGGTGCCGCGGGCCGCGGCAGCGGCGGTCGATGCCGGGGCGCAGACGACCGAGCCGCAGGTGAAGTCACGCGTCGCGGCGGCGCTCGAGAGCGTGCGCCCGGCCCGATGAACGTCCAGGCGCTCGGCATCTTCCTGGGCGAGGGGCGGCGCATCGGTGTGCTGTTTCGATACACGCTGGCGGCCGACACCGTGGTGACGCGCTTCGTCGCGGATGAAGAATTCATACAGATCGCCGGCGCACCGACGGTCTCGGCGGGCTGGCTGGCCGATGCGCCGCTGCAGCAGCAGGCGCTGTGGCGCGACGTCAGGTCGACGGCCTTCAACGGCCGCTTCTCGAACCGCAACGGCTGGCTRCTGCCGTCGTTCTTCCAGAACCTGCTGCCCGAGGGCGTGTTCCGCGACCGGGTGGCCGAGCTGCGGGGCTGCGACCCGCGCGATCACTTCGAGATGCTGGCCGCCTGCGGTCGCGACCTGCCGGGCCAGCTGCTCGCGTTGCCGGTGGCGCTGTCGCGCGACGAACTGGCGCGCTGCGTGACGCAGCAGCAGGACGCGCTGGAGATGTCGGTGAGCGCCGAGCCGCTGGACGACGGCGTGTCGCTGTCGGGCGTGCAGCCGAAGGTGGGGGCGATCCGCGACGGCGACCGCTACGTGGCCCGCACGAAGGACCACGACACCCACATCATCGCGAAGCTGCCGGTGGTGGCGCAGCCGCTGCTGCCGGAGGTGGAGCAGCTGTCGTTGCGGCTGGCCGCGGCGGCCGGTGTCGAGGTCTGCGAGGCGTGGCTGGAGCCGCTCGAGAAGCTCGCGGTGCGGCATGGCTACGACCTGGGCGATGCCGATGCGCGCACGCAGTTTCTCGCGGTGCGGCGCTTCGACCGGGGCGAGGCCGGTCGCGTGCATTGCGAGGATTTCGCGCAGGTGCTGGGCGTGATGCCCGAGGACAAGTACGGCACCGGCGCCGAGGGCGGCCCGCGCACCTGCCTGGACGTGGCGGCGGTGCTGATGGGCTTCGACAGCCTGGGCGAGGCGGCGGTGCACGAGCTGTTGCGGCGCCTGGTCGTCAACGAGATGCTGGGCAACCCCGACATGCACCTGAAGAAYATCGGGCTGGTCTATCCGGACGGCGTGCACCCGCGTCTCGGCCCCGCCTACGACATCGTCGCGTACGCGGCCTACAGCGGGCACCAGGGGCATGCGCTGGCCCTGCTGCCGGCGACCCTGGCGCCGCCGGCTGGCCAGGCCGCGGCGCGTGCGCGCCTGCTGTTGTCGCCGGCCGTGGTGCGCGCGTTCTGCGCGGCGTTGCGCATTCCCGAGAAGCCGGCGGCCACGGCCATCCGGCTGGCGGTGCGGGCGGCCTGCGCGCAGTGGCCGGCGATGATGGCCGCGGCGCCGCTGACGGCGATGCAGAAGTCGCGGCTGCTGGCGCATTTCAACGCGCACCCGCTGGTGGCGTCGGTCGCGCGGCGGGCGGCCTGAGGCCGGCCTGATCACCCCTTTCCGCTGGCCGGAAGGC
>NZ_JBFUFP010000723.1:0-2877 GCF_056403375.1 Rhizobacter sp. P2_H2 | reverse complement strand
ACGATCGTGTAGCCGGCGACGACGCGCTGGCGCTCCAGCCGCTCCAGCCGGCTCTGCACCGTGGTGCGCGACAAGGCGAGGCGCCGCGCCAGCTCGGCGGTGGAGGCGCGCGCGTTCTCGCGCAGCAGCGCGAGCAGCGCGTGGTCGGTCTTGTCGAGGATGGTCTTGTGCATTTCGTCGGAGTATCTCGGCAATATGCCGGAATGTGCCCGTCGTTTCGTTGAATTTCAAGCTGCCTTTTGACCTCGCACTCCCGACAATCGCCGTCATTCCCTACAGCATGCGAGGCGGCAATGAAAGACATCCTGGTGATCGGCGGCGGCAAGATCGGCCCCGTGGTGGGGGCCCTGCTGGCCTCTGCGACCGGTGGCGAGCGCTACACCGTGACGGTGGCCGACCGCTCGGCGCCCCAGCTGGCCGAGATCGCGACCGAGATGGCCGGCACCCCGGGGCTGTCGACCCTGGTGCTGGACGTGAACGATGCCCAGCAGCTGCGCTCCGCGCTGCGCGGCCGCTTCGCGGTGCTGAGTGCGGCGCCCTACCACCTGACGGCCAAGGTCGCGCAGGCCGCACGCGACACCGGCGTGCACTACCTGGACCTCACGGAAGACGTGGCCAGCACCCGGCGCATCCGCGAACTGGCGGTGGGCGCCAGCACCGCCTTCATCCCGCAGTGCGGGCTGGCCCCCGGCTTCATCTCGATCGTCGCTGCCGACCTGGCGAGCGGCTTCGACACGCTCGACAGCGTGCGCATGCGCGTCGGCGCCTTGCCGGCCTACCCGAGCAACGCGCTGAACTACAACCTGACCTGGAGCACCGAAGGCGTCATCAACGAGTACTGCGAACCCTGCGAGGCGATCGTCGACGGCGTCGTGCGCGAGGTGCCGGCGCTCGAGGAGCGCGAGGAGTTCTCGCTCGACGGCGTGCTTTACGAGGCCTTCAACACCTCGGGCGGGCTCGGCACGCTGTGCGAGACGCTGGCCGGCAAGGTGCGCACGCTGAACTACCGCACGATCCGCTACCCGGGCCACGCCGCGATCATGAAGGCGCTGCTGCACGACCTGCGGCTGAAGGACCGGCGCGACGTGCTGAAGGACATCCTCGAACAGGCCGTGCCGACGACGATGCAGGACGTGGTGATCGTGTTCGTCACCGTCTCCGGCATGAAGGACGGGCGCCTCGTGCAGAACACCTATGCGCGCAAGACCTATGCGCACGTGCTGGCCGGCAAGCTGCGCAGCGCGATCCAGATCACCACGGCGAGCAGCCTGTGCGCGATCCTCGACATGCTGGCGAACGGCCAGCTGCCGCAGCAAGGCTTCGTGCGGCAGGAGGACGTGCGGCTGGCCGACTTCCTGGCCAACCGCTTCGGCCGCGTGTACGCGATGGACGAGCTCGCGAAAGCAGCCTGACTCGGCTTACACTGTTCCCATACAGAACCCCAGTTCGTCAAAAGAACTTTTTGACGAACTGGGTCTGCGTGAGGAACAGCATGATCAACAAGCTCTGCGATTCGGTGCAGGACGCGCTGGCCGGTGTGCCCGACGGCGCGACGGTGATGATCGGCGGCTTCGGCGGCGCCGGCCAGCCGGGCGAGCTGATCGATGCGCTGATCGCGCAAGGCGCGCGCGACCTGACCATCGTCAACAACAACGCCGGCAACGGCGAGACGGGCCTGGCGGCGCTGCTCGCAACCGGGCGGGTGCGCAAGATCATCTGCAGCTTTCCGCGCCAGGTCGATTCGCAGGTGTTCGACGGGCTGTACCGCAGCGGGCGCATCGAGCTGGAACTGGTGCCGCAAGGCAACCTGGCCGAGCGCATCCGCGCGGCCGGTGCCGGCATCGGCGGCTTCTTCACGCCGACCGGCTACGGCACCGAGCTGGCGCGCGGCAAGGAAACGCGCGAGATCGACGGCCGCATGTATGTGCTCGAGTCACCGATCCATGCCGACGTGGCGCTGATCAAGGCCGAGCGCGGCGACCGCTGGGGCAACCTGGTCTACCGCAAGACCGCGCGCAACTTCGGGCCGATCATGGCGATGGCGGCGAAGCTGAGCATCGCATCGGTGCACGAGGTGGTGGCGCTCGGCGAGCTCGACCCGGAGCACATCGTGACGCCGGGGATCTTCGTGCAACGCGTGGTCCAGGTGCCGCGCAGCGCCACCGGGCCGGCCGGTTTCGCGAGGAGCGCCGCATGAGTGTCCGTGGCCTGAACCGCGACCAGATGGCCGCCCGCGTCGCCCGCGACATCCCCGAGGGCGCGTACGTGAACCTCGGCATCGGCCTGCCGACACTGGTGGCCAACCACCTGCCGCGCGAGCGCGAGATCTTTTTGCACAGCGAGAACGGCCTGCTCGGCATGGGCCCGGCGCCGGCGGCGGGCGACGAGGATTTCGACCTGATCAATGCCGGCAAGCAGCCGGTGACGCTGCTGGCYGGCGGCGCGTTCTTCCACCATGCCGACAGCTTCGCGATGATGCGCGGCGGCCACCTCGACATCTGCGTGCTCGGCGCGTTCCAGGTGTCCGCGCGCGGCGACCTGGCGAACTGGCACACCGGTGCGCCCGACGCGATCCCCGCGGTCGGTGGCGCGATGGACCTGGCGATCGGCGCGAAGAAGACCTTCGTGATGATGGAGCACCTGACCAAGTCCGGCGAGAGCAAGATCGTCGCCGAGTGCAGCTACCCGCTGACCGGCGTGGCCTGCGTGAGCCGCATCTACACCGACCTGGCTGTCATCGACGTGACGGCGGCCGGGCTGAAGGTGGTGGAGACTTTCAACGGCCTGCCCTTCGATGAACTGCAGCGGTTGAGCGGCCTGCCGCTGATCGCCTGAAAGAATCCGCCATGAATGATGCCTTCATCTGCGATGCCATTC